>CAJXPI010000045.1 GCA_913057875.1 uncultured Flavobacteriales bacterium | reverse complement strand
TCTACACAGAGTAGATCGTCGGCAGCGTCAGATGTGTATAAGAGACAGATATCACGGACGTGTTAAAGCGTTTGCTGAGGGTGCTAGAGAAGCAGGTTTAAAATTTTAATTACGATCATAGGTTATAATTATGAAACAAGTTAGAACGACAGAGTCAGAATTAAAAGACACAGTTGTAAAAATTAGAAGGGTTACTAAGGTAACTAAGGGTGGTCGTACATTTGGTTTTTCTGCAGTAGTAGTTGTAGGTGACGAAAACGGAGTTGTAGGCTACGGACTAGGAAAATCAAAAGAGGTTATTGGAGCTATTTCTAAAGGTTTAGATACAGCAAAGAAAAACCTTATTAAAGTTCCTGTACTTAAAGGTACAATTCCTCACGCTCAATTAGGTAAACATGGTGGGTCAGTAGTTTTAATTAAGCCAGCTGCTCATGGTACTGGTGTAATTGCTGGTGGTGCAATGCGTGCTGTATTAGAGAGTGTTGGTGTTACTGATGTACTAGCAAAATCTAAAGGTTCGTCAAATCCTGTAAATGTAGTGAAAGCTACTATTGATGCGCTGGCCAATTTGAATGATGCAAATTCTGTTGCAAAACGTAGAGGAATTTCATTAGATAAAGTCTATAACGGTTAATCTTAGAAGTAATGGCTAAAATTAAAGTTACACAAGTAAGGTCGGTAATTAGACGACCAGGTGACCAGAAAAAAACTATGGTTGCATTGGGTTTAAAAGGAATTAACCAAGTGGTAGAACACGAAGGTACTCCTCAGATCCTTGGAATGGTAAACAAGATCAAGCATCTTGTAAGCGTTGAAGAAGTAAAGTAAATATATTTTTATCATGGATTTAAGTAATTTAACACCGGCAGAAGGTTCGGTAAGAAATAACACGAAACGTCTAGGACGTGGACAAGGTTCTGGTAAAGGTGGAACTGCTGCACGTGGACATAAAGGTGCTAAATCTCGTTCTGGTTACTCTAAAAAAGTTGGATTTGAAGGTGGTCAAATGCCTTTGCAACGTAGAGTACCAAAATTTGGATTTAAAAACATTAACCGTGTTGAATATACTCCCATTAACTTAGATGTTATCCAAGCATACGTTGAAGAAAATAACGTAGAAGCAATTTCAATTGATGATTTAATTGAAAGAGGTTTAGTTGGAACTAACGACTTAGTTAAGGTATTAGGACGTGGAGAATTAAAAGCAAAAGTTGTCATTGAAGCGAACAAGTTTTCAGCTAGTGCAATTGAAGCTATTGAAAAACTTGGCGGAGAGGCCAAAACTGTTTAATTGATGAATAAGTTTTTTCAGACAATCGCAAATATCTTCAGAATTGAAGAGCTTAGAAATAGAATCCTTTTAACCATCGGTTTTATTGCTATTTATAGATTAGGTTCGTTTGTTGTATTACCCGGAATTGATACTCAGGTACTAGGGAATAACGAGGCAACAGGGCTAGCGGCTCTGTTAAACTTGTTTGCAGGTGGTGCCTTTAGTAGAGCTTCGGTTTTTGCACTTGGAATTATGCCGTACATTTCGGCATCTATTGTTATGCAATTGCTTGGAATAGCTGTACCATCGGTTCAAAAATTACAAAAGGACGGTGAAAGCGGTCGTAATAAAATTAATCAATGGACAAGGTTTTTGACTATTGCCATTACTTTAGGACAAGCTCCTGGGTACTTAGCAACTCAAGTTCCTTCCAACGCTATTGTTAATCCAGGTTTCTTTTCTTTTACCCTTCCAGCAATTATTATTTTATCAGCTGGGACATTATTCGTAATGTGGTTAGGAGAGAAGATTACTGATAAAGGGATTGGTAATGGTATTTCGTTGATTATTATGATTGGTATTATTGCTAATCTTCCAACAGCGTTCTTGACCGAATGGGAAGCCCAAATGGGTGACCTTGGTGGAGGTCTGGTTGTTGTATTGGTTGAAATGGCTATTTTACTTTTTGTTATCTTGATTACCATCTTATTGGTTCAAGGAGTAAGAAGAGTGCCAATTCAATTTGCAAAGAAGATTATGGGTGTACAACAAATGGGTGGTGCACGCCAATTTATTCCGTTGAAAGTGAATGCTGCAGGTGTAATGCCTATCATTTTTGCACAAGCATTGATGATGTTACCTATTACCTTAGCTGGCTTTGCTGCTAGTTCTGAGGGAGATACGGGTGATGCTTTCACAAGTTTTGCTGCAATGTTCAGTGATGTTAGCGGTATCTATTATAATGTTACTTTTGCAGTCCTAATTATTGTCTTTACGTATTTCTATACGGCTATTACTGTTAATCCACAGCAAATGGCAGATGATTTGAAGAAAAATGGTGGTTTTGTACCAGGTGTTAAGCCAGGTAAAGATACTGCCGACTTCCTAGATACTATTTTGTCTAGGATAACATTGCCAGGATCAGTATTCTTGGCAATCATCGCAATTTTACCTGCCTTTGCGATGAAAGCGGGTGTAGCTCAAAGTTTTTCATACTTCTTTGGGGGAACATCACTTTTAATTATGGTGGGAGTAATATTGGATACATTACAACAAATTGAGAGTTATTTGTTAATGCGTCACTACGATGGACTGACAGAGTCAGGAAAGTTGAAAGGTCGTGCAACAGGTGCTTTTGGTGGAACTATATAAAGATTAGATTAAAGATGGCTAAAACTCCTTCTATTGAGCAAGACGGAACTATTAAAGAAGCTCTATCAAACGCAATGTTTCGTGTAGAGTTAGAAAATGGACACGTGATTACCGCTCACATTTCAGGTAAAATGAGAATGCATTACATTAAGATTTTACCAGGGGATAAAGTTAAGGTTGAGATGTCACCTTATGATTTAACAAAAGGAAGAATTACTTATAGATATAAATAAAGACCATGAAGGTTCGAGCATCACTTAAAAAGAGAAGTTCTGATTGCAAGATTGTAAGAAGAAAAGGGCGTCTCTATGTTATCAACAAAAAGAACCCTAAGTTTAAACAAAGACAGGGATAAAAATTAACTAGTATGGCTAGGATAGCAGGAAATGATTTACCCGTAAACAAAAAGGGTAGAATTGGATTAACTTATATTTTTGGTATTGGTCACTCAACAGCGAAACGCTTATTGACTGAGCTAGAAATCGATCCTGATAGAAAGATCAGCGATTGGAATGACGATGAATTAACGAAAGTTAGAAACTATGTTACAGACAACATTAAAGTTGAAGGTAACTTACGTTCTGAGGTTCAAATGAACATCAAACGTCTAATGGATATTGGTTCACAGAGAGGAATTCGTCACAGAGCGGGATTACCGTTAAGAGGACAGAGAACAAAAAATAACTCTCGTACTAGAAAAGGAAAAAGAAAAACTGTTGCTAACAAAAAGAAAGCAACTAAATAATTGTAATTTACTATGGCTAAATCATCTTCAAAAAAGAGAAAAGTTAGAGTTGATGCGATGGGGCAAGTGCATGTACACTCGTCTTTTAATAACATTATCATCTCTATCACCAATGCGAATGGACAAGTTATTTCTTGGTCATCTGCTGGTAAATTAGGATTTAGAGGTTCTAAAAAGAATACTCCTTACGCTGCACAAGTTGCTGCAGAAGATTGTTGTAAAGTTGCATTTGAGGCAGGAATGCGTAAAGCAAAAGCTTACGTGAGAGGTCCAGGTGCAGGTAGAGAATCAGCAATTCGTACAATCCACAATAATGGAATCGAGGTTACAGAGATTATTGATGTAACTCCTATGCCTCATAATGGTTGTCGTCCTCCTAAGAAAAGAAGGGTTTAATTAATTTAGAGAATAAGAAAAGATGGCTAGATATAGAGGACCAAAATCGAAAATCGCTAGAAAGTTCAAAGAACCTATTTTCGGTGCAGATAAAGTTTTAGAAAGACGTAACTTTCCTCCAGGACAACATGGTCCAAATAAAAGGAGACCAAAACAATCTGAATATGCAATTCAGTTAGCTGAAAAGCAAAAGGCAAAATATACTTACGGTATCCTAGAAAAGCAATTCTCTAACTTGTTTAAGAAAGCTTCTGCAAAGACCGGTATTACTGGTGAAGTTTTGTTACAGTTATGTGAGTCTAGATTAGATAATACAGTTTACAGAATGGGTATTTCAACTACTCGTGATGGAGCTCGTCAGTTTGTTTCTCACCGTCACATTACTGTGAATGGTAAGATTGTAAACATCCCTTCATACCAAATGAAGCCAGGTGATATTGTTGCAGTTAGAGAGAAATCGAAATCATTGACGGTAATTATTGATGCAGTAAATTCAAACGGTAAAGCTTACCCTTGGATTGAATTCGATAAGACTTCATTAGAAGGTAAGTTCATGAGTCTTCCTCAAAGAGAAGATATTCCTGAAAACATCAAGGAACAACTGATCGTTGAATTGTATTCTAAATAATAATTAAACATATTGAATATTAGCCAAAGGGTTTAATGACTTTCTTCAAGCAGTAAACCGCGCAACTAATAAACAATCAAAAAGAAGAACATAAATGGCAATTTTAGATTTTCAAAAACCAGACAAAGTAATAATGATCAATTCTGATGACCGTTTAGGTACATTTGAATTTAGACCATTAGAACCAGGTTATGGTATCACTGTTGGAAATGCATTAAGAAGAATCTTATTATCATCTTTAGAGGGGTTTGCGATAACTTCTGTAAAGTTTGATGGTGTAGATCATGAGTTTACTGCAGTTCGCGGAGTGATTGAAGATGTTACTGAAATCATTTTGAACTTAAAACAAGTGCGTTTTAAGCGTCAGATTGAAGATCAAGATACTGAAAAGTTAATGGTTAGAGTTACAGGTCAAAAGCAAATTACTGCGGGTGACATCGGTAACTTCACTTCTTCTTTCCAGGTATTAAATCCAGATTTAGTTATTTGCAACTTGGACGAGTCCGTGAGCATGCAAATGGAAATCACTATCGGTAACGGTAGAGGATATTTACCAGCTGAGGAGCAGTCAACAATTAACCACGAGGTTAGTGAAATCGCAATCGATTCTATTTTTACTCCTATTAAGAAAGTAAAATACGAAATTGAAAACTTCAGGGTAGAGCAAAAAACAGATTACGAAAAGTTAGTTATGGAAATTGAAACAGATGGTTCAATTTCTCCTAAAGACGCTTTAAGTGAGGCTGCTAAAATTTTGATTCACCACTTCATGTTGTTTAGCGATGAAAGAATTTCTTTAGAAACTGAAGATAAGTCGGCAGACGATGAATTTGACGAAACGTCATTACATATGCGTCAGTTACTTAAAACTAAATTGGTAGATATGGATCTTTCAGTAAGAGCGTTAAATTGCTTGAAAGCTGCAGAGGTATATACTTTAGGTGATTTAGTTCAGTACCAAAGAAATGACTTATTAAAGTTCCGTAACTTTGGTAAGAAATCATTAACTGAGCTTGATGAATTGGTAGAGGTGAAGAACCTGTCCTTTGGAATGAACGTTCTAAAGTACAAATTAGACAAAGAATAAATTTGTAATTGAGAGTTTGATTACTCTTTATTAAAGATATTAAGATGAGACATAAGAAATCATTTAATCACTTAGGACGTAAAGTTGGTCACCGTAAGGCGATGTTGACTAATATGGCTTGTTCTCTTGTAGAACACAAACGTATTACTACAACTGTTGCAAAAGCGAAAGCCTTAAAACAATTTGTTGAGCCAGTGATTACAAAGTCAAAAACAGATTCTATGCACACGCGTAGAATGGCTTTTAGATATTTAGGAAACAAACATGCGGTAACTGAATTGTTCGGTGTTATTGCTCCTAAAGTTGGAGATCGTCCAGGTGGATATACGCGTATCATTAAAACAGGATTTCGTTTAGGTGATGCTGCTGAGATGTGTATGATTGAGTTGGTTGATTTCAACGATATTTATACTACTGCTGCTCCAGTTAAGAAAACACGTAGAAGAAGAGGTGGTAAAGCGAAAGCTGAAACTTCGGAGGCTCCTGCAGCAACTGAAGAAGCAAAAACTGAGGAAGCTCCGAAAGCGGAAGCAAAATCGGAAGATAAAAAAGACGAAAAAGACAACTAGAAATAGATGTTTTAAATTGAATAATAAAAGGATAGTGATTTCATCGCTATCCTTTTTTTTTGCACATTTTTTTAACGAAAAAGCGCAAAGGGGAAAAAATTAAATTCGTTAGTCGTACCTTTGCACGAGAAAATTTTTGGGATGAAATACAGCGAGAAATCAAAGGCTATTTTAGTATTAGAAGATGGAACTGTCTTCGAAGGGAAAGCAATTGGATATACTGGGATTACTTCTGGTGAAATTGCATTTAATACCGGGATGACCGGATACCAGGAGATCTTTACAGATCCTTCTTATTATGGGCAAATGTTGGTAATGACCACGCCCCATATTGGAAACTACGGTGTAAATGATATTGAAGTAGAATCAGGACAAGTTAAAATCGCTGGATTGATTTGTAATAAATTCTCTGATGTTTATTCAAGAGAAGCTGCTAATGATTCTTTACAAAGTTATTTTGAAAAGAATAAAATGGTAGGTATTTCTGATGTAGATACCCGTGCTTTAGTTCGTCATATTCGTCAGGCGGGTGCAATGAATTGTATTATTTCAAATGACGGAGCGAGTGTTGAAGATCTAAAAGAGCAATTAAAGAGCGTTCCATCTATGGACGGTTTAGAATTGGCATCAAAAGTTTCTTGTACCGAACCATATTTCTTTGGTGATGAAAATTCTGATATCAAAGTAGCGGTAATGGATTTTGGTGTGAAAACTAGTATTCTTAGATGTTTAGTTGATAGAGGTTGTTATTTGAAAGTATTCCCTTACAATTCCAGCTATGAGGAAATGATGGAATGGAATCCAGATGGCTTTATGTTATCTAATGGTCCTGGTGATCCATCTGCTTTGCCAGGTGTAAAAACTGTTGCTGAAACCATTATTGAAAACAATCATCCAACCTTTGGTATTTGTTTAGGGCACCAAATTATGTCTATAGCTAGTGGTTTATCAACCGTTAAAATGCATAACGGGCACCGTGGTATTAATCATCCAGTAAAGAACTTAGTAACTGGAAAAGGAGAAGTTACCTCTCAAAATCATGGTTTTGTTGTAGATACAGAATTGGCTGAAAAAGCGGATAATATTGAAATCACTCATGTTCATTTGAATGATCAAACTTTGGCCGGAATGAAACGTACTGATAAGAACGCTTTCTCTGTACAGTATCACCCAGAGGCATCTGCTGGACCACATGATTCGCGTTATTTATTTGACGATTTCGTTACTAGAATTAAAACTAACAAACAATAAAAAAATCCTTTAGTTATGAGTATTATTAGCAATGTTCACGCACGTCAAGTATTAGATTCTCGTGGTAACCCTACGGTGGAAGTAGAGGTAATGACTAACCAAGGAGTTGTTGGTAGAGCTATTGTTCCTTCTGGAGCATCTACTGGAATTCACGAAGCTGTTGAGTTAAGGGATAACGATAAGGGTGTTTACATGGGGAAAGGTGTTTTAAAAGCCGTTAATAATGTAAATACTGTTTTAAGCGAACAATTAAATGGAACGTACATTTTTGACCAAATTGCCTTAGATAAGCAAATGTTGGAAATAGATGGAACCCCTAATAAGGGGAATATTGGTGCTAATGCTATTTTAGGAGTTTCTCTTGCTGCAGCTAGAGCAGCTGCTGATACAATTGGTCTTCCTTTATATAAATACATTGGTGGAGTTGGAGCGCATACGCTTCCAGTACCGATGATGAATATCTTGAATGGAGGTTCTCATGCCGATAACAAAATTGATATTCAAGAATTTATGGTTATGCCAACCGGTGCTGAAACTTTTAGTGAAGGACTACGCTGGGGAACTGAAATTTTTCATCATTTAAAAGCTGTTTTACATTCAAAAGGAATGTCGACAAACGTGGGTGATGAAGGTGGATTTGCACCTAACTTGTCTTCTAATGAAGAAGCTTTAGAAGTAATCATCAAAGCAATAGAAAACGCGGGTTACCGACCAGGAGAGGATGTTCATTTAGCTTTAGATGCGGCATCTTCTGAATTTTATTTGAAAGATGAGCAAGTATATCACTTCCATAAATCTACTGGAGAGAAACTTTCAGCAGCGGATATGGTTGATTTTTACGATAACTGGGCGAAGAAATATCCAATTGTATCTATTGAAGATGGGTTAGATGAGGATGACTGGTCAGGTTGGAAATTAATGACTGAAAAAATGGGAGACCGTGTTCAGTTGGTTGGTGACGATTTATTTGTAACCAACACACAAAGACTGAAAGAAGGGATTGATAAAGATATAGCCAATTCTATTTTGATTAAAGTAAATCAGATTGGTAGTTTAACAGAGACCATTGCTGCTGTAGATATGGCACACCGTAACTCATATACTTCGGTAATGAGTCACAGGTCAGGTGAAACGGAAGATACTACCATTGCGGATTTAGCGGTCGCGTTAAATACCGGACAGATTAAAACAGGTTCTGCTTCTAGAACTGATAGGATTGCAAAATACAACCAATTGCTAAGAATTGAAGAAGAATTAGGAAGTCAGGCCTACTATGCAGGAAAAGATTTAAAATTCCTATGATAAATATGCTTGTTTTAAGCGCTTCGAGGTGGTACTTTTGCAAGAATTAAACAGACGATAATAAGAAATAATAAGAAAGAGACGAAAATGGCAGAAAAAGTAGAGATAAAATATGAAGGACAAAGTTTTGAACTTCCAATCATTGAGGGTTCAGAAAATGAAAAAGCTATTGACATTGCAAAATTAAGAGCTGAAACCGGATTGGTAACTCTAGACTTTGGATACAAGAACACTGGATCTACTATTAGTAAAATTACTTACTTAGATGGAGAGAACGGTATCTTAAGATACAGAGGTTACAATATTGATGAATTAGCTGAAAAAGCTAGCTTCCTTGAAATTGCATTTTTGCTTATTTACGGATATCTTCCAAAAGAGGGTGAATTCAATGAGTGGGCGAACGAAATCAAACATCATACGTTAATCCACGAGGATTTCCGTAAGATTTTTGAAGGCTTCCCTTCAAATGCTCATCCAATGGGTGTTTTATCTTCTATGGTAACTTCTCTTACTGCGTTTTACCCGGAGTCTTTAGATCCTAATAGATCTATGGATGAAGTTAAAATGAGCATTATTCGTCTTATTGCTAAGCTTCCAACTATGGCTGCTTGGTCTTATAAAAATGAAAAAGGTCATCCACTAACATATCCCAATAACAAATTGGATTACGTGGATAATTTCTTACATATGATGTTTGCTTTACCTACAGATGATTACAAAGTTGATCCTGTAGTTTCTAAAGCATTGAACAAATTATTAATCTTACATGCTGATCACGAACAAAACTGTTCTGCTTCTACCGTTAGATTAGTAGGTTCATCTCATGCTAGTTTGTATGTTTCTATTTCAGCAGGTATTAACGCTTTATGGGGCCCACTTCATGGTGGTGCTAACCAAGCGGTAATTGAAATGCTTGAAGCTATTAAAGCGGATGGTGGAGATACGGAAAAGTTCATCGCTAAAGCAAAAGATAAAGAGGATCCATTTAGATTAATGGGCTTTGGACATAGAGTTTACAAAAACTTTGATCCAAGAGCACGAATCTTAAAATCTGCTGCTGATGATGTATTAAAAGCAATGGGAGTTAATGATCCCGTATTGGAAATTGCTAAGAAATTAGAGCAACATGCATTAGAAGATGAATACTTTGTAAAACGTAAATTGTATCCTAACGTAGATTTCTATTCTGGAATTATTTATAGAGCATTAGGTATCCCAACGGAAATGTTTACGGTGATGTTTGCTTTAGGTCGTTTACCAGGATGGATTGCTCAATGGTTAGAAAACAGACAAAACAACGAGCCAATTGGTCGTCCACGTCAAATTTATACAGGAGAGAAATCTAGAGATTACGTTCCTATGGAAAAGAGATAATTCAAATTGAATTAATATAAAAAAGCCGCTTTCGTTAGAAAGCGGCTTTTTTTGTAGATGGATTTGAAAATCTATTTGCTAAATTGTAACCCAATTATTTAATTGCTTATGAACACATTGAATCAACCATCAAATCACCCATTTCCACCTTTTTCATGTCGGTACTCGTCTCAAGTACCGGAGTTATTGACCCGCTTAAACTGTTCATTGGCTATTTCGACCTATCAAGCTGGTAAACTGATTTTTATTTCACCTAAAGATGAAAACTCATTGGTCCAATTGCCTAGGCATTTTGATAAAGTTATGGGTATTGCGCATGATTCTAAAAAAGATAAACTGGCATTGGCATGTAGAGATGAAGTAGTAGTTTTTGCAAATTCTCAGAATCTAGCAAAGTCTTATCCAAAATCTCCCAACAAGTATGATTCCTTGTATTTACCAAGAAATACATTTCATACTGGAGCACTTGATATTCATGATCTAAACTTTGGTTTAAATGGAGAAATTTATGGCGTAAATACTTTGTTTTCTAACATAATAAAAATTGATTCTGATTATAATTTCTCACCCTACTGGACACCACCTTTTATTGATAAAATGGTATCAGAAGATAGATGTCACTTAAATGGTATGGCTTTTGGTAACGGAAGACCCAAATTTGCGAGTGCCTTTAATCAAGGAAATACCATGCAAAGCTGGAGAGAAAACATTACGGAAACAGGTATATTAATGGATATCGATTCTAATGAAATTATTGTGGATGGATTGGCAATGCCGCATTCACCTAGAATATTTGATAAGGATTTGTTTGTATTACTATCAGCTACTGGAGAATTGGTTAAAGTAGATGTAAATACAGGAAAATATGATGTGGTGGTGAAGTTAGATGGATTTGTAAGAGGTATGTCTTTACATCAAGATTACTTGTTTATAGGATTGTCTAAGCTACGAGAGAATTCGTCCACATTTGGTAAGTTAAGTTTTGCTAAGAAGGCTAATGAGGCCGGAATCACCATTGTACATTTACCCACTGGAAGTATAGCAGGAAAGATATCCTATCTGTCCTCTTTAGATGAAATTTATGATGTACATGTCTTGCCGGATACATTGAGACCAAATATTATGAATACTAAAACTGAAGCTCACAAAGATGGTCTGATGACGCCATCAGATACTTTTTGGGCAGTGAAAAGTCAAAGGTAAAAACTTTCTAAAACAATCAACTATGAAGAAAACTCATTACGCAAGAAAAAAGAGGCAATTAAGAAGCTTGGTTAAAAAGTTGAAATTGGTACATATGTCGGGTAAGGAGAATATGGAACATCAGATTCTTAGACTAAAAGCTAAAATTAAAATTATCCTTAACGAGTTACTTCCTGTTTTTTCTAAATGGGAGTTAAAGAGGATAATTGGAGCCACTGCCTTAACGCTGGGTGTTTTTGTGAGTACAAGTTCCAGGGCTCAAACATTTACAACTCCAATTAAAAACCCGTTCGGGTTAACAGCAACCCAGGAAATGGCATTTCCAACTTTTTCGGATTTGGATAATGATGGGGATCAAGACTTATTAGTGGGGGAGTATTATGGAACGTTGCAGTATTATGAAAATACGGGAACGAAAACCAATCCACAGTTTACAGCTTCGGTTCCTAACCCTTTTGGTTTAGCTCCAACGCTAGGTTTATCGTTTCCAACGTTTGTAGATTTAGATGATGATGGAGACATGGATTTGTTAGTAGGTGAGTATTATGGTAATATGGGTTATTACGAAAATACGGGTACGGCTAATAACCCACAGTTTGCTACCGGAGTAACCAATCCTTTTGGGTTAACAGGTTCCCAAGGTTTTGCTATTCCAGTTTTCGCTGATATGGACGATGACGGAGATATGGACCTTATAGTTGGCGAGTATTACGGTGATATTGGCTATTATGAAAACATTGGAACTATTACGAGCCCTTCTTTCGCGGCTCCTGTAAAGAATCCATTTGGGCTAACATCCACCCTTTATATAGCATGCCCTAGTGTTGCCGATATGGATAATGATGGAGACATGGACTTGATGGTAGGAGAGTATTACGGTGCGTTACAATATTTTGAAAATACAGGGACAATTAGTAATCCTCAGTTTGCTTCAGCTGTTCAAAACCCATTTGGTCTAACCTCTGTGTTAGACATGGCGTCTCCTGCAATGACTGATTTAGATGCCGATGGTGACGTAGATATTTTGGTTGGTGAGTATTATGGAGATATGCAATATTTTAGAAATGATTTAATTAATGGTGTTGAAAATATCGGACAGATTTCTATGGATGTTTATCCCAACCCAGTGATTGATTTATTAAACCTAGGTACAACTCAAGGAATAGACAATATTCATGTTTTCAATTTACTTGGACAAAAAGTTTATTCTTCGGAGAATGTTACAAATCAAGTAAATTTAAGTACGTTACCTGAAGGTATGTACTCAGTTAGAATTGAAATGCAAAACGGAGATGTTGCCGTAAATAGGTTTCAAAAATTATAAAAAAAAAGCCGCTTTCATTTGAAAGCGGCTTTTTTTTGTACTTAATCTTTTATCCACTTTGTACTCCATTGTCCTAAATAGAAAAATATAAGAATAGGAATCAAAATGTATTTTTTTAAATCTGGATGGTCTAAATAGCCTAATTCATTTAGCGCAATAATGCCCACGGCAGTTATAAAAATCACGATAATATTTAATGTCCTTTTATTCATTTCAGCCTAGTATTGAACGGTAAATTGTTGGGTAAGTTCTTGCTGGCCAAATTGAACCTTGGCAATGTACATTCCATTCTTTAATGTACTGGAATTTATCTGAAGCTGGTTTCCAGTAACCTTAGAAAAAGACAGGATTTTTGACCCATTTAAAGAGTAAATAGCCACAGAAGCTGCTTTTTGGTTAGTTTGCCAGGAAACCGTCAATTCTCCATGACTTGGATTTGGATATACTTTTAATTGATTGTCTTCTTGACCATTTATTGATCCAGTACTTAGAACAGAATTATCTTTATTTGCTAAGGTATATTCCCCTTTTAAAACTTTTGAAAGTAAAATTCTTCCAAAAGCATTTGTTGAACTTCCCAAAGTATTTTGTGAATAATGAGGGTATTCCGTCCAGTGCACGTTTGCTGAAGGTCTATAAAGCAACACTAAGCTATCTTCCGTAACGCCTACCAATAAGGAGTCAAGGTAACCTCCACTTTCTCTACCATCATATAAAAAGTCTGCCTCCGCGCTAAAATTGTCATCCCAAATCCCATCTACCTTCCAGTATCTGTAATTAGACAAACGATAACCTTGGGTGGTCCAATCTAAAGCTGATTCAGGAGCGCTCCAGTGATGTTCAATTTTTATGAGTACCGAATCTGTAACTGCTTGAACATTTAAGTTCCACATGGCATTGGGGAAGCTATGATTTCCTGTAGATTTTATAATTTCGGTATCATCCGTGGTGGCATAACATAGTTTGTTGTTTCCGTTTAATGAAACAAATACCGGATTTAAAGGCGAAGTTATTTCTACTTGAGTGGTATTTGGTCCTACCAAAATGGTTTGAGTTTCATTATTAAACTGAGCATCGTATAATACCACCTCAATAGGAATTTCGGTAAACTGGTTTGGCGCGTGGTTTAAAGATTGAGTTACTCTTAACTTAATGGTATTAAGACCAGGACTTGGTTCAACCTCGATAGAGTCTAGTTTATAGTCAGGGAACCCACCGTTAAATACCCAGCCATCAAAAAAACCATTTACATCTGCATTAGAATTAGCTTGTAAATAATCTCTAAATTGCAAACTCGTCATGTTATTGAAAGCTCGTGTATTTAGAAATCCAGTAACGGCAGCTCCATAATTAGCTTGGCCTAATAACATTCTCAAATTTTGTGCTACCAAAGCACCTTTTCGGTACACATGATCTCCATAAGTAAGTTCATGAGGTACACCGGATACTGCCAAATAACCTCCTTCATCTAAATGGGCTTTTCTAAGTATATTGAATAAAATCGATTTTATTTCTAATTTGGCGGTTTCCCAACCGTAAACATGTTCCAAAAAATAATTTGCACTAAAACTGGCCATTCCTTCATTTAACCACATATCCTGAGGAGTAAGTGTGGTGGCGTAATTTCCCCACCATTGATGTGCTAACTCATGAGCCATTAAGGTTTCGCTATTTAGTGTGCCATCTACGGTGTTATTTGGATACGTAATGTTACTGGCATGTTCCATTGCTCCAGACGAAAAGTTGACCACGGTATAACCCACTTTATTAAATTGGTAGGGACCATATAACCCTTCAAAAGCATCCATGGCGTTTTTAAGGTTGGCAAAAGAGGCTTTTAAATTGGTCGTGTCAGAAGCTTTGGCGTAAAGTTCAATTGGAATGTTTCTATCCAATCCAATATAGGTGTCATGAACAATCGTGTAATAGTTAACTGCAAACATGGCCAAATACGTAGGAATTTCTTCATCCAATTTCCAGTTCCAAACTACTTTGTTATTGGGAAGGGGTGTGCTGGAAATCAAATTACCCATACTGGTTGCATAATGCGTGTTTTCTGTAGTTAAAAACATATTGTAGGTGGAACGCTCTTTGAAATTGTCAAAACAAGGGAACCAGTATCGTCCTATATTATGTGGGTTATCTTCAAACCCTACTCCTAAATTAAAGGCGTAGGTTGAACCAAAGTAAACCCCTCCCCATCCGGAAGGGTCTTTACGGGTAACTCCGTGGTAATACACCTTAACCTCAAGTGTGTCTGAAGGTGTATAACTGGTACCAAAATCCACATGAAGAAGGGTATCGTTGTAATTAAAAACTAAGGATGAATTATTAAGTGTTACTGAGTCTACCGTGAACATTAATAAATCAAATTGAATACTATGCACGTTTGCCATTATCGGTGTGCATGTAACAATGGTGTGTCCATTTAAAGTGCGACCATTGAAATCTGTAATGTCTAAATGAATCTCATAGTCTAAAACATCGATGGTATCACTTCGAAGATTTTCGGCATTAGGGTATACGCCCGTTTGCGCTACACTTATTTCGCTTAATAGAGCGAATAGCAATATCAGAGTAAATTTCAATATATTCATATTATGAATTTAAAGCGGTTCTTTGTCGGCTAGACTCAAACATAATGATGGCACCAGCTACCGAAACATTTAAAGAATTGATAGTTCCTTTCATGGGAATTTGAGAGATGGAATCGGATAGCTTTAAAATTCCTGGAGATATTCCAACATCTTCACCCCCCATTACAATAACGGTAGGAACTGTCATATCGGGATCGTAAATGGTACCGGCACCTTTTTCAGAACAAGAGATTACTTGTAAGCCTGCATCTTTCAAATATTTTAAGGTATTTACCATACTGGAAACTTTGCATACTGGAATTTTCAGCAAAGCCCCTACCGATGTTTTTACTGCGTCTGCGTTAATGGGAGATCCACCTTTTTGGGGAATAATAATTCCATCAATTCCGGCACATTCGGCAGTTCTTGCTAAAGCACCAAAATTTCGTACGTCCGTAACACCATCTAAAGCTATGAATAAGGGTGATTTTCCTTGTTCATACAAAAGAGGCAAAAGTTTATCAATTTCTTGAAACTCAATGGGAGAGGTAAACGCAATAATACCTTGATGGTTTTTCATGGTAATTCGGTTCAACTTTTCTTTAGGCACTTCCTGAACAAAGATTCCATTTGCCTTAGCCAATTTTCGAACCTTTACGTAATCTGGCTTGCGCTCATCACGTGAAACCATGATTTTATCAATGTCTTTATGTTCTAATAATGCTTCCTCAATTGGATGAAGTCCGAAAATAATGTTGGTATGTTTCTGTGCCATATTAAAAATCTAATGAAGTGACTTTACCTTGTCTCCAAGAATCAATTGCGCGGTACCATGAGTTTTTATAAACTGTAGAACGTTGCAAAACATAATCGTTATTGGTAAAGGGATTATTTACTTTGGTAAATGTGAATGTAAGTGATTTGTAACTACTTTGCTCTCCGTAAGTCCAACTTTCTCCTGTTAAGGACCGATATACCAAACTAGGAGGTCCGAAAACAATAAAGATGATACCTCTATCCGTTTTCCAACCCTCCTTAAAAGAACTGTAATAGTAATTAGCAGCTTCCACTCGGTTATAAAAACCTTTGACTAATTTCTTGGATTTCTCTGGGTCTGAAGATGTGCTTAACCAAAATTGATCTACTGCCTTTTTGTGATTCTGGTATTTTTTCATTTTACTGAATTCTTTGCGAGATGTTAAGAATCTTAATGGATCTAACATCTCATCTGTAGTGTTCACTTCAGGAAAATCATCTGAATACTGAAATAAAGTAAGACCACTGTATCTTTTGTCTTCATTTATTCCAAAATGAAAGATCCCCGAACCATCAGATTGAAAGTGAATGGTGTCATTTTCTAATTTAACATCTAAATCATAAAAATTGTCAAAATCAAATGGGGTAGGTGACTCTAATGAAAATGGAGGTGGTGAAATAGGGAAAATGGTTTGGTAGTTTTTCCCTTTTACAATTGCTCCCGGTTTCTGGTTGTATACAATTGCAAGTTCTTCATTCTTATAAAAGTAATTTCTAAAAAGAATGGAATTGTTTTCTTTTAGAATGACTTTAAAGTATTGACGAGTGGTTACATCTGATTTATTGACATTAATAAAATTAATGGTTTGGCTCTGGTTATTTAAATCGGTGGCAGTGACTTTTAAAACTGTCTCTTATACACATCTCCGAGCCCACGAGACTCCTGAGCATCTC
>CAJXPI010000044.1 GCA_913057875.1 uncultured Flavobacteriales bacterium | reverse complement strand
TCTACACAGAGTAGATCGTCGGCAGCGTCAGATGTGTATAAGAGACAGGTCAAGGTTAGCGTATCGAGTTATCGGACGAACTTCCACATTTACCATGAGTATCAATGGTTCGCTAATACAATCACTAACCGGTTCTAGTGTTAGTGGCATTTACCACCAACCCTATGCTTCCAAAAAAACAGGAATAACAAATTTCAATTTACCCAGTGACAATTTTAGCTTAGATGTTAATTTCAGTAACCCTAGCACTTCTGACAACGGTTGGGTTGACTATTTCGAAGTAAATTGTGAACGTCAACTTATTCAAACAGGCAACCAAATGGCCTTTAGAAATCTTTTATCCGATTCTGCTTCCATTATTCAATATAATATTACCGGTAGCGGTTTACGAATTTGGAATGTAACAGAACCTACCACGGTTGTTGAAAACACTATGAACGGAAGCTCTTTTAAAGAAACAGGAGGCAAATTAAACCAGTTCATTTCCTTCACAAATACAGGGTACCTCACCCCCATCAAGTTTGGCAAGGTAGCTAACCAAGACCTTCATGCACTCCAACCTGTGGATTATGTTATAGTAACCTACCCCGCTTATTTACAACAAGCAAATCGCCTAGCTAATTTCCACAGAAACAATAGCAACCTTTCAGTTCACGTAGTTACCACCAAACAGATTTACAACGAGTTCTCAAGTGGAGCTCAAGACATTACCGCTATCAAAATGTTTAACAAAATGCTTTACGATCGAGCAGGAACAGACCCCGAGAAAATGCTGAAGTATCTTTTGCTTTTAGGAGATGGTTCTTACGATTACAAATACCGTATGGCAAATAACACAAACCAAGTTCCTTCTTATCAATCTAACAATTCTGAAGGGCCCACTGAATCGTATGTGAGTGATGACTACTTTGGCTTTTTAGATGACGATGAAGGAGAGCAAATAAACTCAACTATTGATATTGGAATTGGAAGAATAATGGGTAATAATTTAGTTGAAATTCAAAACATTATTGACAAAACCATTTATTATTCTAGCTCTAATAATAGATTTCGCCCATGGAGAAATAGAGTATCCTTTGTAGGTGACGATGAAAATGGTGTAATCCACATGGATCAATCAGATCAATTAGCTGAAATAATTGACACCACCTATGGTGAACACAATCAAACAAAAATTTATTTAGATGCCTATCAACAGGTAAGTAACTCCGGAGGAAGCACCTATCCTGATGTTAATACCGCCATTGACAATGCTACCGAAAAAGGTAGCATGATAATTAGCTATACGGGACATGGTGGAGAGTTAGGCTGGGCACATGAGCGTGTATTGGGTTTAAATCAAATAAACAATTATCAAAACATCGATGCATTAGCACTTTATGTAACCGCAACCTGCGAATTTAGTCGATTTGACGACCCGGAAAGAACATCTGCCGGAGAATACACCTTATTAAACCCGAACGGCAGTGCTTTAGCCCTCTTAACTACAACAAGATTAGTATACTCCTCACCAAATTTTGATTTAGCTAAAAGGTTTTTCAGAAACGTTTTTGAGAAGATTGATGGCGAATGGCCTCGGTTAGGTGATTTAGCTAGAATTTCAAAAACAGGAACACCATCTGTTAACTTAAGAAACTTCACCCTATTAGGAGACCCTGCCACTAAACTTGGCTATCCCGAATTTAAAATCCATTCTACGGTCGTTCCCGACAGTGTAAAATCATTGCAAGAAATAACCATTTCTGGAGAAATCACGGACGAATATAATCAACGTATTACGTCCTTTAATGGAACCTTATACCCTACCATTTTGGGTCAAAAAAGAGAGGTCTCCACATTGAATAACGATAATAATGGCGTATTTAAATTTGAAACTCAAGAAAATGCACTTTTCAACGGCAAGGCTACCGTAAAAAATGGAGCGTTCTCATTTTCTTTCATCGTACCCAAAGACATAAACTTTAAATATGGAAATGGAAAGATCAGTTATTATGCAGAAAATGGATCTACGGATGCCTCTGGATTTGACCGATCTATTATTATTGGCGGGCAAGATGGGGACCCGAACGCGGATCAAGAAGGTCCAACCATCAATTTATGGATGAACGATGAATCATTTGTGATGGGAGGCTTAACAGATGAGAACCCCATGATTTTCGCAAAAGTCTTTGATGAAAGCGGCATTAACACGGTTGGAAATGGCATAGGGCATGACATTGTAGCAGTTATTGATGGCAATACTGCGAACCCTATCGTTTTAAATGATTATTATGAATCCGATTTGGACTCCTATCAAAAAGGCTCCATTTCCTATAACCTCTCATCCCTAACCGAAGGTAAACACACATTACATTTAAAAGTTTGGGATGTTTATAACAACTCCGAAGAAGCCTTTACCGAGTTTGTGGTTAGTAAATCATCAGGTTTTGCAATTGAACATGTCTTAAACTACCCAAACCCATTTACCACAAATACAGGGTTTTACTTTGATCATAACGCCATCGGCCAGCAATTAAAAGTGAGAATCCAAATTTTCACCGTTTCTGGTAAACTCGTAAAAACTATTGATCGTATTGAAAATTCAGAATCTTATAAAGTGGGGCCTATTCAATGGGATGGTAAAGATCAATTTGGCGACCGTATTGGAAAGGGAACCTATGTATACCGAGTAAAAGTGACCAACGCATTTGATCAAACGGTGGAAAAGTTTGAAAAAATTGTTATTCTGTAATACCAAGAGACAATAAATAGCGTTAATCGCTATATTTGCCAGTTATATAATTAAAGAATGAAATTAATTACATCATACACCACCTTTTGTTTATCAGGGCTATTACTAGTTACATCGTCCATTTTAGCACAAGATAAAAGACAAAATCCCATTACCACAGCAGTGCCATTTTTGACAATCACTCCTGACGCACGTCATGGAGCACTGGGAGGAGCTGGAGCTGCTACGAGTCCGGATGTTTACGATAATTTCCATAATGCGGCAAAGCTTTCTTTTATGGAAGACGAGGCTAGTTTAGGCCTATCATATACCCCGTGGCTTGGAGCTTTGGTTCCTGGAATTAGTCTTTCATACATGGCGGGGGTAAAGAAAATTGATAAAATGTCAGCCATTGGAGCTTCTTTACGTTATTTTTCATTGGGAGAGATTCAATTTACCGATGACCAAGGAAATCCAACGGTAAATCACAATCCAAACGAATTTGCTTTAGATGCTGCCTACTCTAGAAAACTGGCTGATCGATTTTCTATGAGTATTTCACTACGATTTGTATACTCCAATCTTACAGGTGGACAATCTGTTGGTGGTGCCGATACTAAGCCTGGTTTAGCAGCTGCTTCTGACATTATGATGTATTATCAAAATGATGAAATCAACTTAGGGGATCAAAATGCCACGTTAACTTTTGGAGGTGGAATTACAAACATTGGTAATAAAATGACTTATTCGGATATTAATCAACAAGATTTTCTTCCGATGAATTTTAAGTTCGGTAGTGGTTTAACCTTACACTTAGATGAGTATAATGACATTGCGTTTGTATTTGATATGAATAAACTGTTAGTCCCTACTCCACCCATATATGGCAAGGTAAATGGATCTACTCAAAACACACTAATTGCAGGTAAAGACCCAAATAGAGGTATTGCCAATGCCATTTTTTCATCTTGGTCGGACGCACCTGGAGAACCGTTAAAAGATAATACAGGAGCCTACATAATTAATGCAGATGGAAATGCTGAAATTGAAAAGGGAAGTGTATTAAATGAAGAATTACGCGAACTTTATTTCAGTTTTGGTATGGAATACTGGTACAATAAAGTATTTGCGGCCAGAATGGGGTATTTTGCCGAACACGACACAAAAGGAAATCGTAAATACCTTTCTTTTGGCGTAGGCTTAAAGCATAACGTATTTGCTATGGACATTTCCTATTTGGTACCCTTTTACGTTGGAAATCAAGTTTCTTACGGACAATCTCCATTGGCAAATACACTTCAGTTCACAATGACCTTCGGTTTTGGAAAAAACAAATCTGGAGGAAGCAATGCGGGCGAAGCTTCTGATTCATTTTAGTTTTTTGAGTAACGAAATTTCACATACCAGCACGGTTAGCATCTTCTCATCTATAGATGAACTTCCTAGCGGTTGGAAAAAGCTGGTGCTAAAAGCCAAAACAACTCTTTCTTCTTCCTACTCCCCTTATTCAGGTTTTCAAGTGGCATCTGCCCTGAGGTTAAAAAATGGGAAGGAAGTAGTTGGAAGCAATCAAGAGAATATAGCATACCCTTCGGGATTATGTGCAGAAAGAGTTGCTATTTTTTCTGCGGGAACAAATTACCCGGGTGAAGAAATTGAAGCTATTGCCATAATTGCCAATAGCAAAAATGGCATTGTGGACAATCCCGTCACTCCATGCGGCTCATGCAGACAGGTTATGATTGAAATAGAATCTAATCAAACCTATCCTATAACTGTTATTATGACTGGAATAGAAGGTGAAGTATGGGTTTCAAAATCCGTAGCCAATCTCATTCCTTTCTACTTTTCTTCAAACAAAGTCAACCGATCTGATTAGAGTTATTTTCCTATTATTTTTTCTTTTATTTCCCTACCCTCAACTCTATTTTTTTATGATGCTTTTGTATTAAATTTGCCCTCCGTAATATTTAAGATATTTAAATGGCAGCAAAAAAATCAACCAAATTGGCATTCAGCAAAGACCAATACCTAAAATGGTATGAAGACATGCTTTTAATGCGTAAGATAGAAGAAAAAACAGGTCAGCTATATATCCAACAAAAGTTTGGTGGATTCTGTCACCTTTATATTGGACAAGAAGCGGTAGTGGCTGGAACAATATCTGCTACTGAGGAAGGAGACAAACATATCACTGCATATAGAGATCATGCTCACCCTATTGCTTTAGGAGTACATCCCAAATATATGATGGCCGAATTATACGGTAAATCAACTGGGATGTCTAAAGGCAAGGGTGGTTCTATGCATATGTTCCATAAAGACACCGGCTTAATGGGTGGACATGGAATTGTAGGTGCTCAAATAGCTATGGGGGCAGGAATTGCATTTGCAGAACAATATAAAAATACGGGTAAGATTTGTATCACCTCAATGGGAGATGGAGCTATTCGTCAGGGTATTTTACACGAAACCTTTAACATGGCTATGAACTGGAAAATTCCAGTAGTTTTCTTAATTGAGAACAATAACTATGCGATGGGTACTTCTGTAGATCGTACCACTAACGTGAAGGATCTTTCTGAAATAGGAAAGTCTTACAACATGCCATCTAAATCAGTAGACGGAATGAAGGTAACGGAGGTTCACGATGCAATGGCTTGGGCGGCAGATCATGCTCGTTCAGGTAAAGGTCCTGTTTTACTGGATATCAGAACTTACAGATACAAAGGTCACTCTATGAGTGACCCCCAAAAATACCGTACCAAAGAGGAAGTTGAGAAATACAAAGCTCAAGACCCTATTTTGTTTGTTAAAGACATTTTGGTAAAGAATAAGTTTATTGATGATAAAGGTTTAGCTGAAATCACGGATAGAGTTAAAGCAACTG
This sequence comes from uncultured Flavobacteriales bacterium, assembly GCA_913057875.1. Lineage (GTDB taxonomy): Bacteria > Bacteroidota > Bacteroidia > Flavobacteriales_G > Salibacteraceae > CAJXZP01. The sequence goes on along the minus strand of CAJXPI010000044.1, from coordinate 11,494 downwards.
TAGAAGAGTCTGTAAAATTTGCAGAAGAATCTCCATCTCCAGAAGCATCAGAATTATACAAAGACATTTACGTAGAAGACGATTATCCATACATCATGGATAACAAGTTTTAATTAAGATATTATGGCTGAAATTATTAGAATGCCTAAGCTAAGTGACACCATGACTGAAGGTGTAGTAGCGGAATGGCACAAGAAAGTAGGTGACTCTGTAGAGTCGGGTGAATTACTTGCTGATATTGAAACAGATAAAGCCACCATGGAATTTGAATCATTTCAAGATGGTGTTTTATTATATATTGGAATTGAAAAAGGACAAACTGCTCCTGTAGATTCTATTCTTGCTATTCTTGGAGATAAAGGAGAAGATTTCCAATCATTAATTGATAACGATACTGCTCCTGCAACTGAAACTCCTGCTGAAGAAGCTGCTCCAGCTCCTTCAACCACAGAACCTGCTGCTGCGGCACCTGTTGCAGAAAAAGCGGCTCCAGCTCCAGTAGCAACTCCCGTTACAAATATAGACGGTTCAATCAAAGCATCTCCTTTAGCTAGAAGACTAGCAAACGAAAGAGGCATTGATTTATCTACTGTTAATGGATCAGGTGACAATGGACGTATTGTAAAAGCAGATATTGATAGCTACAAAGCTCCAGCTCCAAACTCTTATAAAGGTGGATCTACGCTTCCTGCCGGACAAGAGTCTTTCTCAGAAACTCCGGTTACTCAAATGAGAAAAACAATCGCGAGAAGATTAGCTGAAAGTAAATTCTCTGCCCCTCACTTTTACTTGTCTATGGAAATAGATATGGAAAATGTGATGGCAGCTAGAAAAGCCATTATTGCAGCTCAAGATGTACGTGTTTCTTTCAATGATTTTGTAGTTAAAGCAACGGCAATTGCACTAAAGAAACATCCTTTAATCAACTCATCTTGGAGAGAAGAAAAAATTCGTTACAACGAACACGTAAACATTGGTGTTGCTGTTGCTGTTGACGAAGGATTACTAGTACCTGTAGTTCGTTTTGCGGATACAAAATCTCTACCTCAAATATCAATGGAGGTTAAAGAACTTGCTGGTAAAGCACGTGATAAAAAGTTACAACCCTCAGAATGGGAAGGAAACACATTCTCTATATCTAATTTAGGAATGTACGGGATTGAGTCATTTACAGCCATTATTAATCCACCTGATGCAGCAATCATGGCGATTGGAGGAATAATTGAAAAACCAGTGGTTAAAAATGGCCAAATTGTTCCGGGTCATACTATGAAAGTTACCCTTTCTTGTGACCACCGTGTAATTGATGGCGCTATGGGATCTGAATTCCTTAATACTTTCAAGAACATGCTAGAGCAGCCCGTTTTGATGTTATCATAAACAAAGCAAGTAAATAAAATTAAGGCCGCTCCTCGAAGTGGCTTTTTTTATGCCCAATTTTTAAAATATTAGTAGATTGCATTCATGAAGTCAACTGCTATCTTTTTAATTTTCATTTTAATCTCCTTTTCAAATTGGGCACAGTTTCAAGTAGAAACACGCTCTCAAATTCCAGAAGCGGTCTCTAATAATCCGGTTTGTGGAGCAGTGGTAAATGGGCAGAAATTTGGATATACCTTCGGAGGAATCGATACTACAAAAATTTACAGCGGAATTCACAACAGAAGTTACAAATATGATGTAGCAAATGATAGTTGGGTTTCCTTACCCGATTTACCAGATAACGAAGCAAAAATTGCAGCAGGAGCCAGTTTTGTCAACAACATGATCTACATCATAGGTGGCTACCAGGTTCTTTCCAATGGAAATGAGATTACACACAACACCGTTCACAGGTTTGATGTCACTAGTGACACATTTATTTCTGACGGGGCTCCACTACCTACTCCTACCGATGATCATGTTCAAGCCGTTTATCAGGACAGTTTAATTTTTGTAGTTACCGGATGGAACACCAATACTAATATTCCAAATGTTCAGATTTATAACCCTACACAAGACATTTGGCTAATTGGAAGTCCCTTACCCAACACCAACTATTACAAATCATTTGGTGCATCAGGATCTATTTTAGGTGACACACTTTATTACTTTGGGGGAGCTCGCTACGCTCACAATTTTCCGGCACAACGAGAAATAAGGAAGGGCTGGATTAATCCACAAGACCCCACTGACATAACTTGGAGTATAGACACCTTACATATGGATTTAGTAGGCTACAGAATGGCGGCTACATCTATGGGTAATAAATTATACTGGATTGGTGGTTCAGATATCACCTATAATTATAATGGAATTGGATATCAGGGCAGCATTCCTGTTGAACCCAACCACCGCGTTCTTTCGTATTTCCCAAGCCAGGGGACATGGGACACTAATTTTTACGCTGATATTAACATGGATTTTAGAGGCATTGCTTCATTTTCGAATGAACTACTTTTAATTGGCGGCATGGAAAACAATCAACAAGTAAGTTCTAAAACCCTTCGCCTATATACCGAGCCGAATGGAAATACTGAAGAAAATCTTAATTCATTTCAAATCTACCCTAACCCTGCAACCACCACTATAAAAATTGAACATAATAATCATCAATATTCCATGCAAATTTTCAACCTACAAGGTCAATTGATACGAAGCTACAAAGGTTGGAGTAAAACACAATTTTCTATTGAGGGAATTCCCCCAGGCATGTATTTGGTGAAATTTCTCTCCCAACAATCCAAACAAGTAACTACACTCCTTATTCAACCATAAAAAAGGCCACTTATTTCTAAGTGGCTCTTGTGAAAATGGAATTCCAATTTTAGTAAATTTCAATAGTATAAGGTATTCTGGCTTGTACGCCTCTCATGCTCTCCACATGATTGATTACCTCCAAATACTTGTAGTTAGCTCCTAAACTTTGCTTCATGAAATTCATAGACATGTTCATTTGAAAATTAGACATCATCTCCTTTAAAGGATCCTTCATTACGGGTAATTCATACAATCTATAACCGTCTAAGTTGGCCACTTGCGCTGCATAAGCCACCGCATCATCTAAACCTCCAATTTCATCAACTAAACCAATCTCTATAGCATCCAAACCGGTCCAAACTCTTCCACGAGCTACCTCATCAACCTGCTCTTTGGTCAATCCTCTACCTTTAGACACCTTTCCAATAAAGTCGTCATAAATACCAATAATTGATTCATTGATTACATTATACTCCGCTTCATCCAGTCGTGAAATTCCATCCGGAAACTTGGAATGTGCATTGGTTTGTTCACTTTGAAAAATGATACCCATTTTATTCTTAAAGAAGTTCTCCGTAACTGGCATCATTCCAAATACACCAATAGAACCCGTAATAGTAGTTTCGTTTGCATAAATTTTATCCGCATTACAGGAAATAAAATAACCACCTGATGCAGCTAAATCACCCATGGAAACAACGAATGGTTTTTCCGCTTTTGCTAAAACTGTTTCTCTCCACATCACATCCGAAGCTAAAGCTGAACCACCTGGAGAATTAACACGAAGCACAATTGCTTTTACATTGGAATCTAATCGGGCTTTCTTAATTGCAGCAGCAATAGATTCAGAACCCATAATTCCATCAGAATTTTTACCTGATCGAATTTCTCCATTAGCATAAATCACAGCAACCTTTTTGGTGTCCTTTCGGGAGACACCCTCTTTCCTATTCGAAACCTTTTTCTTTTTATACTTAGAATAAGTTACAAATTCTAAATCGTCTTCATCCTCAATTTCAACTCTAGCCATTAAATCCTCCAATACTTGATCTTCGTATTTCAAGGCATCCACCAAACCTAGTTGAACCGACATTTCTGCGTTTTTCACACTAAGCTCATCTGCGTAAGTATTCAAATCCGCTACAGTCAAACCTCTTTCATTGGAAATGCCATTTAACCAATGCCCCCAAATAGAGCCTAGATAAGCCTTAATCTGGGTTCTATTAGATTCACTCATTTCATCAGCAGTAAACGGTTCTACTGCACTTTTATAAATATTCCCAGGTCCCTTGATCGCTTGCATTTCAATATCTAGTTTTTCCAACATTCCCTTCATATACATAATGTTTGTTGCTAACCCTTTAAAGAAGATATCTCCTTCCGGGTACATATACACTTCATCAGAAACAGAAGCCAGGTAGTAAGCCGATTGCGAATATCCTTCACTATAAGAAACAATCCATTTACCCGAACCTTTAAACTCCAATAACGAATTTCGAACCTCCTCTAATTGAGACAACCCTCCAGGGAAACCACCTAATTCTAAATAGATTCCTTTCACCTTATCATCTGTTGCGGCATATTCAATACTTTGAACAATATTACGCAGACTCATTTTGGTAGTATTTGCAAACGGACCAAAATCAATATTCTCAAAAGGGTCATCACCCGCTCTTTCGTCAATTGAATTATTGAATTTTAGATGGTAAATGGAATTAGCTTTCACAATAGTTTCAGCGTTCATTTCATTTTCAGCAGAACTAATTAAGCTGGCGATACCCGCAAAAAACATGATTAACAAAATTCCGCCAGCCAGAACCATTCCGACCATAGATGCGAAAACATACTTAAAAAACTTTCTCATAGGACATTTATTTTTTTCAAAGTTAAGCGACCAAAATAAGGCAAGACAAAAAAATACACTAATGGCAACATAGATATGCTTAGCGGAGTTTAAAGATTCCTACCTGTGAACAACTTTCAATAAAACCACTATATTCGAAAAGAAATTCATACTTCGGAAATTTAAGTAACCCTATTTTTGCATTATGATTTCCGGTTTAAACAAGGTCTATATTTTACTAGGTGGTAACTTAGGAGATGTTGAAAATGTGTTTGTAGAAGCGATTAATAAAATCTCTAAACATGTAGGAGAAGTTTCTCAAAAAAGTCATTTATATTCCAGCCCACCTTGGGGCTTTGAATCTGAAAATGATTTTCTAAACCAGGTTATTGAAATTACCACTCCAAGGTCTGCAGCTGACCTTTTAAAATTAACGCAGCAGATTGAATTGGATTTGGGGCGTGAGAGAAATCAGAACGCGACTAACTTTGAGTCTAGAAAAATTGACATTGACATTTTATATTTCAACGATGATGAGATGTCCCTGCATGATTTGGTAATTCCGCATTACGCAATTCATGAGAGAAAATTCACCTTGCTGCCTTTGGTTGAAATTGCCCCGAATTATATACATCCCATATTAAAAATGAGTAACTCTGCGTTACTTGAAATTTGTAAAGATCAAAACCCAGTAAACAAAATATGACGAATAAATTTATTTGTATCGAGGGAAATTTAGGGGCTGGGAAAACCACTTTGGCAAAAAAACTGGCTAAGACTTTAGAGGTAACTTTGGTGTTGGAGGCCTTTTTAAACAATCCTTTTTTAAAGGGGGTATATGAGAATAAGGAAGAAAGTAAATTCCCTGCAGAATCGTTTTTTCTAATGGAAAGAATGGAACAGTTAGCTCCCAAATTATTTGAAGCCAATGAGCTCATAATTTCCGATTATTTAATTGATAAAACAAAACTTTTTGCTAAAACCAATCTACGCGAAAAAGAACTTTTGCTTTTTTATCGAATATTTGACTCTATTCGTTCTCAAATTCCTAATCCTGATGCTCTGATATTTATTGACCAAACACCAAAAGAAGCAATGCAACATGTAATGAGTCGAGGAAGGAAATTAGAAGCACATGTCACCTTAGAATATTTAACACATTTAGATGAAGAGTATCAGCGATTACTAAAATCAACAACAATTCAATACCCTGTATTTCATGTTACAGCCTCAGAACTTCGAAAAGACTTCAATGGATCAATAGTTAAAATTATTGACTTTTTAGTGGAAGAGCGCCTACTGTTAGCTAAATCACAAGTGAAATTATCCTTGTAATAGTAGCTAATCCATTTGGTTATAAGCGATAATACCATAGTTTTGCACACGATAATATCAAAACGAACAAATTTTATAAAAATGAAACTATCAATTTTTAAGAACATTTCTGTTGCAATGATTGCTTTAGCTACCACAATCGTAGCTTGTAATCCATTAAACAAAATGGAAAAAAATGCGGAAACAGCTACTTACCAAGCGGCTCCCAACCCTTTAGAAATGCACGGTGACTCCGTAACCGTTGTTATTTCTGGTAAAATTCCTACCAAATACCTAGCTAAAAAAGCGGCTATTAAAGTTACGCCTGTTTTTGAAGCAGATGGTCAGGTAGTTAAATCATTAGACCCTTTTATTTTGGTAGGTGAAGATTCTGATCAAGAAGGAAAGAAAATAAAATTTGAAGAAGGTGGTTCATTTTCATTTGATTACACCTATGCTTACGATGATAAAATGGAGCGTGGTGTGCTTAAGGCGAACTTAGAAGGTCTATTCAAAACAAAATCAAAAGCAATTGGTTCATTTGAAATTGCTGAGGGTACTAACATTACCCCTAAATTAGTTCAAGCAGACCAAAAGCCAATTTTAGGAAAAGATAAATTTCAAAGAATTGTTCCTTTTGCAGAGTCTGCTGAAATTCTTTACACTATTCAATCTTCTTCTGTAAGAAGTTCTGAATTAAATAAAGAGTCAGTAAAAACAATGATGGCCAACATCAAGACTAATGCTAAAGATACAAGTGTTGTATTTAAAAGTTTAGCTGTTGAAGCTTATGCTTCTCCGGATGGTGAGTTAACTAAAAACGAAAGTTTAGCTGATAACCGAGCAAAATCGGCAAGTGCGGTAATCAAAAGACAACTTAACAGATATAAAGTAGAAGGGTCAAAAGACGATGCCTTTTATTCTTTAGTTGGAAAAGGGGAAGACTGGAATGGTTTCAAACAAAAAATGCAAGCTTCTGACATTGAAGACAAGCAACTAATTATTCGTGTACTAGAAATGTATTCTGATCCAGCCAAAAGGGAGACTGAAATCAAAAACCTTTCTGAAACTTACGTTGAAGTAAAAGAAAAGGTACTTCCTCCATTAAGACGTTCTCAAATCGTTTTGTCAATGGAAAGAGTTGGAAGGTCTGACGACCAAATTAAAGCTGCATTTGCTTCTGATGCCTCTCAATTGAGCGTTGAAGAAATTTTATACGCTGCCACTTTAACTAACGACCTAAACGAAAAATTAAGCATCTACTCAAAAGCTGCAGAGCTTTTTTCTTCTGACTGGAGATGTGTTAATAACATGGGGTACATTAACTTATTACAAAACAAGTTAGGTGATGCAGAAGCTAATTTCAATAAAGCTAAAGCAATTGAGGCTACTCCGGAAGTAATGAACAACGTAGGTGTTATTGCTCACTTAAAAGGAGACCGAGAGGCTGCTAAAGCAGCTTATGCTAAAGCTTCAGGCGCTGGAGACGAGGTTAATTACAACATGGGCATTTTAGCGATTCAATCAGGTGACTACGGATCTGCTGTTAGTAACATGGGAGCTTACAAAACTTTAAACTTAGCATTGGCTCAAATTTTAAATGGTGATGCTCAAGGTGCTTTAACTACTATTGACGCAAGTGAAGACGCTACTTCTGCAGAGGCGTATTATTTGAAAGCAATTGTTGGGTCAAGAACTGACAATAGTGACTTAATGATGAAAAATTTAAAGCTAGCGGTTAACAAAGACAATTCTTTAAAAGCAAAAGCTTTAAAGGATGTTGAGTTTATCAAAGCAGATTTATCTAGCTTGTAAGATAGTTTATAAAATTGAAAAAGGGTGAGAAATATTTCTCACCCTTTTTTTATGCCTATTTTTTTTTAAAAAAAATAGCTATTGATATCAAGAAAAATGAATCACTATATTTGTTAAAAATAAACGAAATGAAAAAAGCACTTATTCTAGCCTCTGCCATCGCATTAGTTGCCGTGACATCCAGTTGTCAAAAATGCGCAACTTGTACTATCAATGACCCTGAAGCAGGTAAGATTTCTAACGAAATATGTAATTCTGGGAATGCTTACGAATCCGCAATAAAAGTACACGAAGATAACGGCTGGAATTGTGCTAACTAAATACGAGTTCTAACAGCCTCCCAAAGAATTAAGCCTGCACTTACAGCAACATTAAATGAATGTTTGGTTCCAAACTGAGGGATTTCTAAAACAAAATCAGATTTAGAAATTACTTCTTGGTCTACTCCAAAAACTTCATTACCGAATACAAAGGCCATTTTCGAATGGCTTTTTTCGTTTAAATCCTGCAGCATTACCGTTTCTTCCGTTTGCTCTGCAGATATTAATGTATAGCCCAGGTCTTTTAAGTCTTCCACGGCTTCAATTACATTTTCAAAATACTCCCACACTACTGTTTCGGTAGCACCCAGGGCAGTTTTGTGTATTTCCTTATGCGGTGGACAAGCCGTTAACCCACAAAGAACTACTTTCTCAATCTTAAGGGCGTCCGAAGTCCTAAAAATGGATCCTACATTATGTAAACTTCTAATACTATCCAAAACGACAACGATAGGAAATTTCTCCGCTTCCTTAAACTCATCAACATTTAGCCTATTAAGCTCTTTAGTTTTTAACTTTCTGTTCATAACTATTAGGAATTCTATAATTTTTGAAAATATCTGTACGCAATCATCTTTTTATTTTGGAAGATCAAAATTACAACGCAAGGCAATAAATAATGGCTGCAAAGAAAACCAAAGAAAAAGAAACCGAGACTCCTTTAATGAGGCAATATAATAGCTTTAAATCAAAGTATCCTGATGCTATTTTACTATTTCGAGTAGGTGATTTCTATGAGACTTTTGGAAGTGATGCTATTCTTGCATCAAAGATCTTGGGAATTGTTCTTACCAAACGTAAAAATGGAGCCGCAGCTACAATTGAACTGGCAGGGTTTCCACACCACTCTTTAGATACTTATTTACCCAAATTAGTTCGTGCTGGCCAACGTGTAGCTTTATGCGACCAGCTTGAAGACTCCAGTCTAACTAAAGGGACTAAAAAAATTGTAAAAAGGGGAATTACTGAATTAGTTACTCCAGGCGTTTCTACCAGAGAAAACACCTTTGACCATCGAAAGAACAACTACCTAGCCTCCGTTTACTTAACAAAAAATGAAGCAGGAGTTTCCTTTTTAGACATTTCAACGGGAGAATTTTTGACAACCCAGGGAGGTTATGACTATGTAGACAAACTCCTACAAAGCTTTAACCCAACTGAGATTTTGGTAGAACGCCAAAAGAAATCACTTTTCACCACACATTTTGGAACTAATCAGTACGTATACTATTTAGACGAATGGGTATTTACAGAAGAATACGCTCAAGAAATATTACTGAGGCATTTTAAATCTACCACTCTAAAAGGCTACGGAATACATGAACTACACCTAGGAGTAATAGCTTCTGGAGCATGTTTGCACTATTTAAAAGATACTCAGCATCATCAAGTTAGCCACATCAATAATATTTCCAGAATTGAAAAAGAAAATCACGTTTGGCTAGACCGATTTACCATCCGAAATCTTGAATTGTTTTTCTCTCCGAATGAAAATGCCAAAACATTAATTCAGATATTAGATAATGGCTGCAGCCCAATGGGTTCAAGATTAATGAAACGCTGGCTCGCCTTACCTTTAAAACATAGGGCTCCCATAATTGAACGTCAGCTAGCTATTAAGCATTTTGTGGAGCACCCGGAATTAGCGGAAGAAATTCAATTAGGAATTAAACAAATAGGAGATCTTGAAAGATTAATCTCTAAAGTGGCACTTCAAAGAATAAACCCAAGAGAAGTAAATACTTTAAAACGGAGCTTAACCACATTACAGCCAATCATTTCAATATTAAAGAAAGAAAAAAATGATCAAATTTTAGCACTAACAGATTTGCTACATCCGTGTGAGCACATTTTAGAAAAACTAAATCAACAACTACACGAAGAAGCACCCGTTCAAATAAACAAAGGAAATACCATAAATGATGGTATCAATGAAAGTTTGGATGAGTTAAGACTATTGCTAAACAACTCTAAACAGTACCTGAAGAACCTTCAGGAAAGAGAAAGTCAACAATCTGGTATTCCATCCCTTAAAATAGGATTTAATAACGTTTTTGGCTATTATTTTGAAGTTAGAAACACCTATAAAGATAAAGTACCTCAAGAATGGACCCGGAAACAAACGTTAGTTAACGCGGAAAGATATATCACGGAAGAATTAAAGGAATATGAGATCAAAATTTTAGGGGCGGAAGACAAGATATTAGAAATTGAAATCCGTTTGTTCTCAGATCTACTTCAAGAATTAAGCAACTATATCGAGCCTATTCAAACTAATGCAAGAGTAGTTGCCAAATTAGACTGTATTATTTCCTTATCGAACTTGGCCAGAAACAAGAATTACTGCCAGCCAGAAATCAATGATTCTTTAGAGTTGAATATTGTTGATGGGCGACATCCCGTGATTGAACAACTCTTACCCCTCGGAGAAAGCTATGTTCCAAATGACTTATGCTTAAACAATGACGAACAACAAGTAATGATGATCACTGGGCCAAATATGTCCGGAAAATCAGCCCTGCTAAGACAATCAGCTCTAATTGTTCTATTAGCACAAATAGGAAGCTATGTCCCTGCAAAATCTGCAGAAATTGGTTTAGTAGACAAGATCTTCACGCGCGTTGGAGCATCAGATAACATTTCTATGGGCGAATCTACTTTCATGGTAGAAATGAATGAAACGGCAAGTATTTTGAACAACTTATCGGAAAGGAGTCTTATTTTACTTGATGAAATTGGAAGGGGCACTAGCACCTATGATGGGATATCCATTGCTTGGGCCATAGCCGAATTTATTCATAATTCTGAAAAGAGACCTAAAACTCTTTTTGCGACCCATTACCATGAGCTAAATGAAATGTCAAAAGCATTTGACCGAATTGTAAACTTTAATGTTTCCATAAAAGAACTAAATAAAAAAATAATTTTCATTAGAAAACTAGAAAAAGGAGGCAGCAATCATAGTTTCGGAATTCATGTGGCAAAATTAGCAGGAATGCCAAACCAGGTGATTCATAGAGCTTCTAAAATCTTGAAACAATTAGAGAAAAATCATACCAATGAAGAGGTAAAAGAAACCTTGAAAGAGCTACAACATGATGACATGCAATTAAGTTTCTTTCAATTAGATGATCCTTTATTAGAGGATTTACGAGAAGAAATTTTAACAACCAATCTAGATACCCTAACGCCTATTGAAGCTTTAATGAAGTTGAATGAAATTAAGCGGATGTTGATGAAAAAATAAAGACGGGGAGATCCGCCTTTATTCTATTAATCATATTTCTGTAAATACTATTTTTTATTGCTTTTTACCAACAAACGCACTACATATATTAAGCAACAAGCTCCAATTATAAGGATCAGTAGTCCTTTTATTTCATTAATCATATTTATTGCTTTGTAAGAATAATTCCTTGATTAATTGGCAATACTTGATCTACCTGTCTCTTATACACATCTC
>CAJXPI010000043.1 GCA_913057875.1 uncultured Flavobacteriales bacterium | reverse complement strand
CGAGATGCTCAGGAGTCTCGTGGGCTCGGAGATGTGTATAAGAGACAGCCCATGGATGGCCGTGATAGTGAGTTAATTCTTGTTTTATCTGAAGTTTTGCAGTTTGGAACAGAGGTTTTTAATAATGAATCTAACAAGTTTCAAAGTTGGTTAATTAAACCTAACCCTTCTTTGGGTGGTGTTACTCCCGAAAGCCTTTTTGATTCGCTTACGGGTATTCAAGAGGTAAAAAATGCCTTAAACAGAATTGAATACGGAAGCATGGCGTAATGAGGGTTTACCGAATTGAACGAGAAAAGTATCTATCCTCTACTCTAAATGGAATTGGTCCGTCATTAACCGATGGTTTTCGTTGGAACTCCAGGAATACTTTTTTGGTGTATACCTCTGCCACTCGATCTTTGGCTATGTTGGAAGTAACCGCTCATTTAGATATGAACGTGGACTTACCCACAGATCGTTTCTTTGTGGAGATAGAAATACCGGATGAGCTGGAAATATTAACTTTGGAGCCTTCTGCTCTACCTTTAGATTGGAACAACAAGCCACCTGGCGGAGGTTCTCAATTATTAGGAGATAATTTTGTAAGATCTATGACGGGAGCAGTTTTGCGCGTTCCTAGTTGCATTATACCACAGGAGTTTAATTATTTGATTAATCCCTTTCATCCTTCTGCACAAAAAATAAAGGTAGTAAAGCATCAAATGCTGCAGTTTGATCATAGAATACTTTAATTAATTCAGTACATGAAACACCAAATTCAAAACAATAATTTCCTTGTTGAAATAACCTCAAAAGGAGCGGAGCTATGTAGTTTTAAAAACAAGCAATCGCAGCTAGAATATATTTGGCAAGGAGATGCTACTCATTGGGGAAGTACAGCGCCTGTTTTGTTTCCTATCATTGGAGCTTTGAAAAATGAGACCTATACGCATGAGGGTAGGGAATACTCGGTTCCTAAACATGGTTTTATTCGACACAATGAAAACTTGGAAGTGGAACAAGTTTCCTCTTCAGAAATTAGATTCTCCTATTCTTCTAATGAAGGGTTAAAGAAATCCTATCCATTTGATTTTAGTTTTTTCATTTCCTTTTTACTGGAAGGCAATAAACTGAGCGTGTCTCACCAGGTTCAGAATAAAGGTGCTAGCGAAATGTTCTTTTCTTTAGGAGGTCATCCTGCGTTTAATTGTCCGTTAATGCCCAATGAAAAATATGCGGATTACTGTATTGAGTTTGACAAAAATCAAACTTTAGAAACTACGGTTTTATCCGAAAATGGTTTGTTAACCGATGAGCAATTTGAGGTGATTTCTAATACGGATAGAATTCCACTTACCAAAACAATTTTTGATAATGACGCATTGATTTTTAGAGATATAAAATCTAAAAAGGCTATCTTAAAAAGTAAGAATCATACGCATTCGGTAGTAGTAGAATATTCGGATTTCAAAGATTTAGGAATATGGGCAAAACCTAAAGCACCGTTTGTTTGCATTGAGCCATGGTTAGGAGTTACGGATCATGAAAATACTTCTGGTGTTTTAAAAGAAAAGGATGGAATTATTTCTTTGCCTGCTCGCGATAAATACCAAGCCGACTTCACAATTGAAATCAATTAAGCCTACCTTTGCTGTAAATCAAAAACTATGGAGTTTAATCTCAACGGTAACGAATTTATTCCGCTAAATGCACTTTTAAAAATGGTAAACATTGCCGAGAGTGGTGGCCAAGCCAATATGTTTATTACCGATGGTGAGGTACAAGTTAATGGGGAAGTAGAGACCGCTAAACGTAAAAAAATGCGTGCTGGGGCTGTGGTTACCATTTTTGACCAGACCATTACCGTTAAGGAATAAATGGCGACTCCCATTTCTATGTTTGATCCTTCTATCTTGAAGGAATTGGTTACCACTAAAGTGTATTTTGGAAAATATAAGGACTCACTAATTTGTGATGTGCCTGTTCATTACTTGGAATGGCTTGACCGGCAGGGTATGCCAAAAGGAAAGGCGGGTATGTTATTGTCAACCGCTTTGGTAATTAAAAGCAATGGATTGGATGAAATACTTCATGAATTGAAACGGAAGTATGGGGTAAAATCTCGTTTTTAAAAATTGCGTTAAGGATTGTACTGGAAAGCCCACAGCGAAGCGAGGACTTGTAAGGGAAAGCCTGACCACCAAATAGCGGGAGCGATTGCGGGGTAACGCCCGAAAGAGGGTAATCTTATTTCACTACAATATAATTTTGATACTCACCTAAGGGTTTATTTGTGACTTTCTGCGCCCACTTTTTGAATTTTTCCTTAAATGAAAAAGTATTTCTGGAAATATCATGGTCAAAGCTCCAACCTTTTTCTGCAATGCGTTTGTGCATTACCGTTGGATGGCTTCCTTCAAATTTCCATAATGCTTTAACTTCTGAATAATCAAATTCTTCGGCTTTGGCTACATTCTTTTCTACCCAGTTGTCATCATGCCACAGTTTATGAAACGTTTCTTGTTTACGTTGCATGGCTTCCGGACTTTTAACCCAACCATAGTGATGTATATACGCATCAATTTCGGCTACATTTAGTTTTTCGCCATGACCTTTTTTGAACCCTTGCGCATCACCAAAAGAGTAGATGTCTTGACGGTTTTTTACGATTCTAATTTCTTTGGGATACCATTGGATGGCGTCACCAATGTAATCGTAAGACCCATAGAAATGAAGGTAATTGAATAATAACCCATCTACGGTGTCATCTTGGGCATATTGCTGCATAGCGTTACGAATACTATCGTAATAATCTTCATGCATCACTTCATCGCCTTGAATGTAGATAGCCCAATCACTTTTTGCAGAAATGGCTTTAAAAGCCTTATCGGTTTCTACCGCTAACACCGCTCCTCCTTCACGTAAAGAATCGTTCCAAATGGTTTCAATAACCCGTACTTTGGGATCAATGTTTTGAATAAGTTGTAGCGTGTCATCTTCCGAATTTCCTACAGCCACAACCACTTCATCGCATAGCGGTAGAATAGAACGAATTGCCTCTTCAATAGGGTAGTCTAACTTTATACCGTTACGGATAAATGTAAAACCGCTAACCTTCATGTAACCGAGTTATTTAACGGTTCTAAACATTTTATCGAAACGTAAACCACCATCAAAACTTGGTAGTTCCGGATCGATAGATAGCCATACAAAGGAAGCCTTTCCTACCACGTGATCTTCGGGTACAAAGCCCCAAAAACGTGAATCGGCAGAATTATGACGGTTATCACCCATGAGCCAGTAATAGTTCATTTTGAAGGTGTACGTGGTAGTTTCCTCTCCGTTGATCCATATTTTTCCGTTTTTCACTTTTAAGTCATTCCCTTCGTATACGCGAATTGGACGTTTAAAAAGTGGTAAGTTTTCAATGGTTAAATCAATGGTCATTCCAGCAGAAGGAATCACTAAGGGACCAAAATTGTCTTCGGTCCAGTTGTATGATTTTACGTTAGGATAGTACGGGTAATCTAACGTACGTTCAGCGTCTAGAGCTGGTTTTGGGTTAATGTAGCGTTCTACATTTACCACATTTGGATCTAGTTTAATCTTCTCTACCATTTCTTTGGTAAGTGGCATTCTAAATGTGGTTCCGTTACCACTAGCATCCATGATAGAAGCTAGGTTTACATTGTATTCTTTTTTGAAATTAGCTTTAGCCCTATCGGTAAGATTTATGGTGTTTTTGAAGGTGACGAAATACACGTATTGCATTTCTTCGGCCATAAACGATTTTTCCTTGTTCACGTAAAGAATACCTTCTTTAATTTCAATTTCATCGCCAGCAATAGCTACACATCGCTTAATGTAGTTTTCTCTTTTATCTACTGGACGAATGGTGAATTTTCTGTTTTCTAATAAATAGTTCTTCGCAATTTTGTAGTAGTATGCATCTGGTTTTTCAGGTTGTCCTGCAGCTAGCTCTTCTCTTTTTGCTTGTTGACTTACAGATCTAATCATAGAGTAGTAACTTTGGTTCGCTTGAATTTCAACATCTACTGTATCGCCCTCAGGGTAGTTGAATACGACTACATCATTACGTTTAATTGAACTATATCCAGGTAAACGATTTGCAGGTAATTGGAGCCACTTTACGTACGAAGGTACGGTGTTGTTAGTTAGAGGTAAGGAGTGGTGTGCAAATGGAAATGCAATTGGTGTAATAGGTGTTTTAGGTCCGTAAGCCAATTTATCTACAAAAAGGTAATCACCAATAAGTAGCGATTTTTCCATAGATCCCGTAGGGATGGTGAAAGCTTCGAATGTATAGGTTCTAATAATACTGGCCGCAACCACCGCAAATAGGATAGCATCACGCCACTCCATAGCTGAAGATTTTGGAAACTTTACACGATCAATTTGACCAATGTGTTTGGGTTGTTCTGAAAAGGACCAATAAGGCAAATAGAAAAATGGTAAGAATCCTCCAAGAACCACATCTTTTGTTTCCCGATATCCAAATACGGTTCCGGTATTCACTACCATTATAGAGATCATTAAAATATTGGGGCCAGGAAATAATAATAGAATAATCCACCACCATGGTTTTTCAATAATTTTCAACCAGATATACAGGTTATAAACTGGAATAAACGCATACCAACTTTTGTACTTTTCGTCTACTAAAGGGAATAGTTTTGATAGCCCAACAAGAATGGCTAGAAGTAATAGTAATGATATTATTAATGACATGATTCTTTTTCTTTAATAGCCGCTAAAGTAGTGTAATTATTGAATTCATGGTAAGAGCTTTTTAGCGATGTTTACCTAACAAATGTTAATCACTTTATTAGCGGAAAATTAGCTTGGTTAAAGGTGTAATTAGTTGGTTTTATGGAATCTTAAATTAACTTAATAAATCATCCATTCCGAAAATGCCTTCCTTCCCAGCCATGAATTCAGCTGCGAGGACTGAACCTAAAGCAAATCCTTCTCTTCCTTTTGCTTCATGCATGATTTCTATTTTGTCAATGGCATTTTCGTACGTTACGATATGTGTTCCTGGAGTGTCGGCAATTCTTTTAGCCGTTATTCCTAGTTGATCAGAATTTGGTGATTCTGATTCTACCCAAGAATCTTTTCTATTCACATTATCTAATATTTGATGGGCTAAAGTTAGCGCAGTACCACTTGGTGAGTCTAACTTTTGTGTATGGTGAATTTCTTCCATCCTTACTTGATAATCTTGAGGATTCATCAATTTAGCTAAAAGCTGATTCACTTTAAAAAATATATTTACGCCCACACTAAAATTAGACGCATAAAAAAGGCCTCCCTTTTTTGAATAACATTCGCTAGAAACCTGATTGAAATGATTCATCCAACCGGTAGTTCCTACTACCACAGGTACGCGGGCATCAAAACATTTTTGTATGTTTAAAATTGCGGCACTTGGTACAGAAAACTCAATAGCTACATCACTGCCTTCTAGTATTTCAGTTGAAAAGTCAGCTTCTTTTGAAGTGATTTTAGCGGTAATGGAATGACCTCTTTCTAAGGCAATACGTTCAATTACACGGCCCATTTTTCCGTATCCAATTATGGCAATATTCATGTGAAAATTATTTCAGTTTTAAAGCAAGTGTTAATCCCATGGTTGGAGTAGGATTGTATTGATTCGGAATGGCCTTTGGAATCACATCCATACTTAAGTCATCTGATACATCAAATGACATTAATTGAGCATCTACATTTGCATCTAATATTTGCAGAAGGTAAACCGCACCGGCAATTACATAGGATGTTTCCATCATTTGACGGTAATAATTCATGGTGCTTTGAAGACTTAGGGAAGTTTCATTGCCCGTGTAATTACCCTCTAAGGAGAGAAGATAGTTCTCTCGGTATTCATGATAATAATCCCTATTTAGCTGACTGGCATACAGCGCAACTCCTATACCCCCCCAAACAATGGGGACTTTCCAATATTTTTTATTGTAAACTTGTCCCGCTCCCGGAATGATGACTGACATTATGGTAGCCTTCTTGGGAGAGTGGTACTTTGCTAAATCTTGGTGCGACAATTTTTCCTTCTTTCCTTTAAACTGGGTTGTATCTCTCTTATCTGCTTGCGAGTAGCCGTTAAATCCAAACCCTAAAAGGATCAAAAAACAAAAAACAAAACGTTGTTTTAGCATGCTGCGAATGTACAAGTTATCAATGAATTGTAAAACTTGGGAGGAAGGGAATTAACTTTTTTTGCGTGATGAAATTACGGCATCAATAAATCAAGTACTCGAGATAGATCCTCATCATTTTTAAAGTTAATGGTGATTTTACCTTTTCCAGCTCGATCTTTCTTAATGTCAACTTTATTTCTTACAATGCGTTGCAACTCAAGATAGTTACTTTGTTGCTCAAAAGTAAGCTCCGCCTTTTTTAAAGAATCTGTTGTTTTTTTAGCTACTTTATCCGCCTTAACCAATTGTTCTACCTGACGCACATTTAATCCCGCACTGAGAATTCTTTTAAAAATACCTACTTGTAACTCCTCGGACTTTGCTGACAAGAGCGCACGCGCATGGCCCATACTAATTAAACCGTCTTTTACTGCTAATTGAATTTCTGGTGGAAGGTTTAATAAGCGTAAAAAATTGGTAACTGTTGAGCGGTTCTTACTTACTTTCTTTGCTAAGGTATCCTGAGTAATTTGAAGCTCATCTAACATTCTTTGGTAAGAAATGGCAATTTCCATGGCATCTAAATCTTCCCTTTGAATGTTTTCAATTAATGCTAATTCTAATACTTGCTCATCATCAACCTGGCGAATGTAAGCAGGAACGGAGGTTAACCCAGCTAACTGGCTAGCTCTCCATCGTCTTTCTCCCGAAATAATTTGATATTCACTTGGGTTTACTTTACGAATCGTAATAGGTTGCACTAGGCCATGTTGTTCAATTGAATCTGCTAAATCTTTTAAAGCCTCATCATCAAATTTTGTACGGGGTTGACCTTCGTTAGGTTTAATTTTTGAAATAGAAATTTCAGTAATTCCAGTACTTGTTTGACCACTTAAACTGCTTGGTGCCTCTGTATCCGCATCACTGAGTAATGCACTTAATCCTCTTCCTAAAGCTTTTTTCTTAGCCATGAACGTTGATTATTTTATCCTCTTGGTTGATTTGCGTTAAATTGTTTTTCTGTAAAATTTCACGTGCTAGGTTTAGGTAGTTTACAGCACCTTTTGAACTGGCGTCATGGGTAATGATACTTTCGCCATGACTTGGCGCTTCACCCAAGGTTGTATTTCGGTGAATCATGGTATCAAATACCAATTGACTAAAATGCGTTTTTAACTCGTCTGCTACTTGGTTAGCTAAACGTAAACGTTGATCATACATGGTTAAAAGCATTCCTTCAATAGACAGTTCTGGATTTAAACGAGTTTGAACAATTTTAATGGTATTTAATAATTTCCCTAATCCCTCTAATGCAAAATACTCACACTGAATAGGAACGATAACGCTATCAGCAGCTGAAAGGGCGTTCACGGTAATTAAGCCAAGCGAAGGAGAACAATCAATAATAATAAAATCATAAGCATCCTTAATAGGTGCTAATGCCTTTTTCATCATCATTTCTCTTTCTTCTTGATTGATCAATTCAATCTCCGCTCCTACTAGGTCAATATGAGCAGCAATGATATCCAAATTTGGACTTTCGGTATGTATAACAATCTCTTTTGCAGAAACATTGTTAACAATACATTCATAGATACTCGTCTTAACGTCACGAGGATCGAAACCTAAACCAGATGTTGTGTTGGCTTGAGGGTCAGCATCAATAATTAATGTCTTTTTATCTAAGGCTCCTAAACTGGCACCTAGATTAATGGCGGTTGTTGTTTTCCCTACACCACCTTTCTGATTGGCTATTGCTATTACTTTTCCCATTAATTACTTCCTAACTATTTATCGTAAAAAAGCTCTACGAAATTGTTATTGTATTGATTAGTTGATGTTTCTATAAATTCTTATACAGAAACGTAAGTGGCGTAAAAATAGTGTGAATTTTGTCAACTTTCACCTACAACGAGTTGCAAATTTTGAACAATTTTAAATGGAGCTTTTCAAGTCTTTGTTCTTGAAATTTTCAGATAAAAGTTGGTGTTATTCAAGATTAATATGCTACAGATTTAAGGGTGTTTTGTTCCAATTGTCAAATGATAGACATTCATAAAAGCTAAACGCCAATAGATTTGTTCCTATTAAATCAAGCAACATGAAATTACGTATTACCTTTTTTAACTTATTCTTTCTGATTGCAACCGTGGGGATAAGTCAAGTTCCTAAAAAGATTGTGATAGAACATTTTACCAATTCCCAGTGTTCCCCATGTGCAACTAGAAACCCTGGTTTTTATACCAATATGAATGCAAATAATAATGGGAATATTGTGCATTTGGCCTACCACCCTAGTTCGCCATTCGCAACATGTGTGTTTAGTGCGCATAATAGCACTGGAAACGATACTCGTACCTCATTCTATGGTATTTATGGTTCTACTCCAAGGCTGGTGATTAATGGCAATGTAATTTCTGCTAACGTAAGTTACTCTCAGTCTAGTTTATTTTCCAATTATCTAAATCAAAGCTCGCCTGTGCAAATTTCGATTAGTGAGCAAAACATAGGTACCGATTCTATTCAAATTGATCTGACATTAACTGCGGTGATGCCCAATAATCTAGGGGCTCAACATTTGGAAGTGGTCTTAGCGGAAGACACCGTGTTTTACCAAGCACCCAATGGGGAAACGCAACATTATGACGTTTACAGAAAATCTTTAACTTCTATTTCTGGTTTGGTAAACGTACCTGCAACTCCTGGTATGAGCGTTTCGTTTGCTGAAACTGTTGCTATTGATGCGGCTTGGGACGTAACTCGAATATTTTCAACAGCAATTTTACAGAACCCAACGACTAACGATGTGACGCAGGCGGAGGCTTCCAACCCTTCTCTTTCGGTTATTAGCGCACCCGTTCCTGGGGTGGCAAAAAATTTATTTTTTGAACAGTTTACTAATAGTAGTTGTTCTAATTGTTCTATTGAGAATGGGACTTTTCTCTCAAACTATTCTGTCAATGCTCCATTCAATAGTCATCATATTGCCTATTACATGGAAATGCCGGGTGTTAATTGTGACATTCATGAGTCTAATCCTATTGAAGCTAATGCAAGAGCTAGGGTTAATAGTGTTTTGGGTAGTGAAATGCGTTTGGCTATTAACGGGGACACCATGGCTGGAGGTGCGAACTATGGCGCGGCACAATTATGGAGTAGTTATTTAAATCAAGAAACGCCAATTGAGATGCTCATAACGCAAAATCCGATTGGTTTTGATTCGGTGCATCTCAACCTAACTATTAAAACGATAGGTTCCGCCCCAATAGGTCCACAAAGGTTGCATGTTGCTTTGGTTGAAGATACCGTATTTTATAATGCACCCAATGGGGATAACCTGCATTACAATGTTTTTAGAAAGCTAGTGTATGATACTTTGGGTATGTATGTATCTCCTTCCATGATGGGTGATTCATTAATTTTTACTCATACGGTGGCCACCGACATGGCTTGGGACTTGTCTCGAATATATGCCGTTGCTTGGTTGGAAAATATATCGGATGGGGCAATTAGTCAGTCTATTGCGGCTACTCCAAATATGGCCGCACGTCCGCAAATAGGGAATGAGGTTGAGCGTAAAATTATTGTGGAGCATTTCACTAACAGTAGATGTTCAGTTTGTGCCTCAAGAAATCCGGGTTTATACAACAATATACATGGTCAAAATGATACAAATATTTTCCACTTGGCTATTCATCCAAGTTCACCCTATAGTAGCTGTATCTTGAGTCAACATGATGTGGATGGCAATGACGAACGCACAAAATATTATGGGGTTTATGGATCTACTCCGAAGATTGTTATTAACGGAGAAAGTAGAAATGGTAGTTTCGCAGACCCTTTGCTATTTGATGATTTTAAAAACCAAACTAGCCCTATTAGTCTTCAAGTGTATCAGCAAAAATTAAATGATTCCGTGCGTGTAAAAGTGGTAATTACAGCTGAAGTTGACAATTCACTTCCTACCCAAAATTTTTATGTGGCTCTTGCAGAGGATACTGTTTTTTACAGCGCACCCAATGGAGAAGATGAACATTATGATGTGTTTAGAATAGCTATTTTTGGAAATGCAGGTACCATTATTAGCCCTCCATCTGTTGAAGGTGATTCGTTGGTTTATATTAAAACTGTGGCTAGCAATTCTGATTGGGATATGGATAGAGTGTTTTTTACGGTTATTCTTCAAAATGAAAGCGATAAAAAAGTAACGCAAGTGGAAGCTACAGATCCTTCGGATCATTCTGACATTATTTCTAATGTAGAAAATGATTTGGAGAAAAGTTTGGTTCAGGTTTATCCAAATCCTGCAAATAATCAGGTTACTATTTCGTCTTCATTGGAGAGTGTCTCTGAATACACGCTTCAAGATTTAACCGGTAAAAATATTTTTAAGGGAAGTTTTTCGAACAGAACTTCAGTAAATATAACAAATCTGCCATCTGGTTTGTATTTGATTACAGTTACCAATGGCTTAAACATGCACACACACAAGCTAATAAAGGTTACTCAGTAACTAGAAGTGGTTAGTTTATAATCAATCGGATTAAAGAGTATTTAAAAAGCTCTTTCTTCCGATTTTTTTTGTGATAATATCTTTTTGAATATCCAGCCCCCTGGCTGGAGAATATTCTCTACCATAATAAATGATTTGAAGATGTAGTTTGTTCCAAAGCTCTTTAGGGAATAGTTTTTTTGCATCTTTCTCCGTTTGTTCTACACTCTTTCCTGTGGTTAATCCCCATCGATACATTAAACGATGAATGTGGGTATCTACCGGAAACGCAGGTACACCAAATGCTTGACTCATTACTACACTTGCCGTTTTATGTCCAACGCCAGCTAATTCCTCTAAATCTTTAAAATTATCAGGTACTACTCCTTGGTGTTTTTCGACCATTACGTCTGCTAATTTTTTAATGTTTTTAGCCTTAGATTTATACAAACCACAAGTCTTAATGAATCCTTCAACTTCTTCTAAAGTGAGTTGTTGCATATCGTACGCATTATCTGCCTTGGCAAACAAATCTGGAGTAATCATGTTTACTCTTTTATCGGTACACTGTGCAGATAGGAGAACGGCTATAAGGAGTTCAAAGTCATTGGTATGATCTAATGGTACTGGAACAGTAGGATATATTTCCTCTAGTGTTTCCCAAACGTATTGTGCTTTCTCTGTTTTAGTCATTCTTAGCTCATCAAGGTAATAACTAGTTTTCTAGGAGCTGGGTTGTTTCTAAATTCATGAAAGTAGAAACCTTGCCAAGTACCTAGGTTTAGTTTGCCGTTAGTGATTGGAACGGTTACCTCATTTCCAATCAATGCTAATTTGATATGGCCAGGCATATCGTCAGGACCTTCGTCTAAATGCTTGAAATGAGTTTGGTTTTCAGGAATCAAATTTTCAATACTGGTATGCATATCAACTCTTACTGAAGGGTCTGCGTTCTCGTTAATACTAACTGCAGCGGATGTATGCTTTAAGAAAATATGCATTAAGCCACTTTTAGGTAACGTGGGTAACTGAGAGTAAATTTCTTCACTGATCAAATGAATACCTCTCTTTAACGAGGGTAATGAAAACTCGATTTGTTGGACCATTTTATAAGTTTTATTAGGGTTTCAAAAGTAACTCAACGCATTAATTGAGTCGACTCAATTAATGGATTTAGCAAATAAATATTGAAATTTTAGTGAATGACTCCTTTCGAATTATTGAAACAGAGGCTGTTTTATTGTTTGAAATTGAAAAAGCAAAAAAGGCCATTGCCGAATAATAAGTTAGAAAAACGGCCTATTGCTCCAGATTGAGCCATTGGAAGGGTTTCGCCTATGAATGCTGCACTTACATGTATGGGAAGAGTTGATTTTGGGTAATGTATAAAAAGTCATCAATCTATTCCGTTTAACAGAACCTTGTTAGTACCCCACAACAAGTTTTGTGTGAATTGTACTGGGTAAATTATGCGTCAAAGGTTTGCTCAAATAGTTTTACTGGAACATTATCCCATTGGTGCTGATGTTCCCATATTAGTTCATTCCCAAATTGTTTATTCAACAACTCCGTATCTGGTCTAGAAGTAAATGAAGCATAAATAGAAGGGGTTGATTTGGTAGTGAAGTACTGTCGAATTGGGGCGGTTAAATGGAATAAATTCTCATTGGAATCCGCATTAAAGTCTAAACCAAAGTAGACCACTTCATTTTCATATGGGTTGATGAGGTCCTCTTTTTCAATTTCTAATGGATGTAAGGTCTTTTCTTTTACTTTTTGATAAATCTTCTTCTTTAACGGAAGAATTAAACAGTGGCCCGCATAAAATCCCGTATTTTCAAATAATATAAAGTTGAGTTGCGGAAATAATTCTGCTGCTTTTAAAAGTATTTCATCTTTTATTCTATCCGTGTTTTTACCTTGAAGCTGCAAGCATCTTTTAATTAGTTCAATTTCTTTAGCTGTTTTTATGGGATTAAACCGCTGTGAAGAAACCGGAGGCAAAGTTTTTAGCCAACTGGCATGCGGAACCTTTGAGAACACTTCATGAGTAGCATATTTACGTAGGGCAAAATCATAAAAGGTAGGAATTGCAATAGGAGCATTTAAGTTTCTAATAACTTGGTAAGGAATAAATGTTGAGTCGGCTAATTCTTCTTCCTTATCTGCTTTTAATAAGGTGGTGTTTTTTTCCCACCTAATAATAGTCCGGTTGTCTACGTCTAAAAGTGCTCCTAAGTCCGTTTGACTTAATCCTCTAAATTTTCGGTAGGCAATTAATAACTGACCTAAAGATTCAAATTTTTCCATAGTGTTCTAACAAAGGTAGCTATTAGGGTGACATGAGATGTCATGCTCAGCCAAAGGCTTGCTTGATAGGTTTGCATGGTAAACAGAATCGAAGTATTAATCTAAACACACACTATTTATGAAGAAATTTGCAATTATTCCAATGTTATCTTTACTGGTAATGGGGGGATGTAAAAAAGACGAAACAGTTATTCCAATTCTAATAGAGGAACCTATTTCAGAGCCACCGTTTGTTCCAATTGGAAAAATTTTAAATCAAACTGTAATTAAAGATGCATCTACCATTGACGGACAGTTTTTTTGTCCAGGATATGAAATTGAAATTGGAGTTACAACTGATTTAACGGTAGATAAAATTATTTACTACGGGTTGTATATTAGTGGATTAAATGGTGATACTACGGTTATGTGGAGTAGAGAAGAACAAGGAAATACTAGCATAATGGTTTCATCTTACGATGCCTTAGAGGCAGTAATTATTGCTGATGTTTATGCGGTAGAAGGAAATGATAGAACTCCTGGAGTGAAGCCTTTAGGTTATGATTTTCCACCACCATTAATTGAGCATCAAGAGCATCCTGTTATTTGCGCTGAGAATAATTTTACTACCATATTATCCAATGGTTTCCCAGGTGCTGCGCACATCAAGTGGACAAAAGACTATATAGAACTGGCGGGAGAAACCAATAAAGCCTTGCTGGTTAACACTACCGGAGTGTATGACATCAAAATTTCTTACGAAGAATGTCCAAAGTATTTCCAGAGTGCTGGTGGCATTGAGGTGGTTTCTGCCGCAGCAATTGAACCCTTATTAAGTGTTATAGGAAACACAATAACCGTGACCAATAATAGTCAACTAGAATATACCACTTACCAGTTATTAGATGAGTCTGGAAATCAGGTGCAATATTTAGGGTACGGTGATACTTTTGAAAATGTACCATCGGGAACTTATAAGGTAAAAGCGAGCTTTTGGGGCAGTGAATTTTATACGGGGTTAGGAGACAAAGGACGAGTTAGTATATGCAATTCAGTTTCCCCAACTGTAACTATTTAGTGGATAATTGCGAAGATGAAAAAGGGCGAACATGTTATGTGTTCGCCCTTTTTCTATTTGATTTAAATGGTTTGTTTTATCTCAATTCTTTTTCAAAATAGCGCCACAAGTCATCATCTGTAACCGGTGCAGTAAAAGACATGTTTTCCTTTTTTACAGGATGCATAAATGAGGTTGTACGCGAGTGTAAAGAGATCGACCCATCCATGTTGGTACGTTTTGCTCCGTATTTTATATCTCCTTTAATGGGAGAGCCAATAGCCGCTAATTGACACCTAATTTGATGATGCCTTCCAGTATGTAATTTAACTTCAAGTAAATAATAGCGATCAGAGTCTGATTTTTGTTCAAAATCTAAAATAGCTTCTTTGTAACCTTTTGTAGGTTTCTTTTTAGCTACCGATTTATTTTTTTCTTCGTTTTTCCTTAGGTAATGAGTAAGTGTTCCCATTCCACCTTCTGGCCTAGTCGCAGTAATTGCCCAGTAAGTCTTCTTTACTTTATGTTCTCGAAACATTTCACTCAATCGGGATGCCGCTTTACTAGTCTTTGCAAAAATTACAATACCACTGGTGGGTCTGTCTAATCGATGCACAATTCCTAAGTAAACATCTCCTGGTTTGTTGTATTTCTCCTTTATATATGCCTTTACTAATTCGGCCAAAGAGGTATCTCCGGTTTTGTCACCCTGCACAATTTGTCCGGGTAATTTGTTGACTACAATTAAATGATTGTCTTCATAAATTACAGAGATCTTAGAAAGATCAGGACGCTGTTTTTCTTCTGGCTTCTTAAGTTTCACTAGTATGATTCTTTTTCGTTAGGGAAGTCGTTTGTTTTGACATCCTTTATATAATTAGACACAGAATCGTGCATTTGCTCATAGAAGTTGTTGTAACGTCTTAAAAAACGAGGAGAGAAATCTACATTCAATCCTAGCATATCATGTAATACAAGTACCTGACCATCTACATCAGGGCCAGCTCCAATTCCAATGACAGGAATGCTTACAGTTTCAGCTACTTTCTTCGCTAAGTGCGCAGGAACCTTTTCCAGTACCATAGCAAAACAGCCTACTTCTTCAAGCATTTTGGCGTCCTTAATTAACTGTTCCGCTTCTTCTTCTTCCTTCGCACGTACAGTGTAAGTCCCAAATTTGTAAATAGACTGAGGCGTTAAACCTAAATGGCCCATTACTGGGATACCTGCAGATAAAATTCGTTCAATGGATTCTTTAATTTCTTCTCCACCCTCTAATTTAATGGCATGACCGCCAGCTTCTTTCATAATACGAATAGAAGATTCTAAAGCATTTTTTGAATTTCCTTGGTAAGTCCCGAAAGGTAAATCAACCACCACTAGGCAATTTTTAATACCTCGTACTACGGATGCCGCGTGATAAATCATATGATCTAGCGTGATAGGTAAGGTAGTTTCATGACCGGCCATCACATTAGAAGCGGAATCACCCACTAAAATTAAATCAATATCAGCATCGTCTAGAATACGAGCCATGGTAAAATCGTATGCCGTAAGCATCGCAATTTTCTCCCCTTTACGCTTCATTTCGTGTAAAACGTGCGTGGTTATTTTTTTCGCATGTCCACTAACTGGCTTAAACAATTGTGTACTCATGATTTTTCGTTTTTATTTTTGGTGTACCACCTAACCTTTTAAAATAGGAACCGTTATATAAAATAGTATATTCGTGGCTCAAATTTGAATGGCCAAAATTATAAATTCCTTTCATAGCAGAATGTCTTTTTGTATTTGGAGTTTAAAACAAACTAAATTGATGAAAATAAATTTTACTTTTTCGGTGTTCGTGTTAGGAGTTCTAGCACTTGTTGGAATTGAGTCGTGTAAAAATGATGTGGAGGTTTTTGCTCCAGAATCAGATGTTACCGTTATTTATGGTTTACTATCGGCAGATGATGCGGTGCATAGAATAAAGGTAAATCGTGTTTTTCAGGGTACCTCATCTATTGAAGATTTAGCTCAAGACCCTAGTTTATCAGAGTATGAAAATATCAAGGTGGATTTACTGGAATTGAAAGATAATGGTTTTGCCGGAATTGAAACCCTAAATCAATACTCTTTTAGTGAAGCGTTAATAACCACTAAGGATTCAGGTTTTTTTTACTACCCAAATCAGAAGGTGTACGAGCTTACCCAAAAATTAAATCCAGAATTTTTATATGCTGTTCAGGTAGATAAATTAAATGGATCCGAGATTGTGGAAAGTACTACGCCATTGATTAATGTGGTTGATGATGTGCTAGTAAAACCTTCTGGTCTTGATTTTATTGGTTTGAGTTTGGCAAGCCCACAAGATGTAGG
The DNA here is from genome assembly GCA_913057875.1 of uncultured Flavobacteriales bacterium. Classification (GTDB taxonomy): domain Bacteria; phylum Bacteroidota; class Bacteroidia; order Flavobacteriales_G; family Salibacteraceae; genus CAJXZP01. The sequence goes on along the minus strand of CAJXPI010000043.1, from coordinate 780 downwards.
AGGCGGAAAAGAGGTTTTACCTAATGAAAGAGTAGCATTAGAGTTTAAAGTTCCAATTAATACAAAAATAATGGATGTTTATTTGGATTTTCATTATCAAAATAGAAATTTAAACGGAGATTTAGGAGACACCATTACCATTAGTTATAACGTGGGTACAAGTGTGGTGAGTTCTATTCCCACACAAATTGATGATGCAGAGAAAATTGAAATGGATTTAAATCCAACCGCTTTTTATAGCTTTATTGCGGCTCAGGTACCGGTTGTAATGGCAGGTGACGATATTTTACAAAGGCAGCCTTTAGATGTTCCGTTAACTTTTAGAATGATTAGTGGAGGTGATGAGTTTAACACGTATATTGAGGTTGCAGCGCCAAGTAACAGTTTGTTAGAGTCTAAACCAGATTATACCAATGTGATTAATGGGGTGGGGTTATTTTCTACGAGAAAATTTGATGATAGAACCTCCTTACTAAGTAAGTCGTCTATTGATTACTTGGTCCATGGAGATATTCTTGCCGGAAGAAAGTTTTGTCACTATACGAATAATACCGATGATTTTCCTTGTTATTAAAAACCTTTAGACACCAAAGGTGTCGTTATGTCATAGTAAAATGCCAATTCATAATAGAGTTGGCATTTTTTTATGTCATTATTGCGGCTCTTTTTTGTGGAAATTGTAATGGCACAGCAATTGACTAAAGGAGAGAAAATTGATTTAAAAATTAGAATTTAATAAATATAAGATATGGGTAAGATCATAGGTATAGATTTAGGAAC
>CAJXPI010000042.1 GCA_913057875.1 uncultured Flavobacteriales bacterium | reverse complement strand
ACCGAGATCGACACAGAGTAGATCGTCGGCAGCGTCAGATGTGTATAAGAGACAGCTAATATAACAGAGTCAACCGCAGTTAACGTCCTGTAAGTATCTTCTGCAAAGTCTTTGTGACCAGGAGTATCTAAGAGGTTAATTAATTTGTCTTTGTATTTGAAACCCATTACAGAGGTTGCTACGGAGATTCCTCTTTGTTTTTCAATTTCCATGAAATCGGAAGTAGCAGATTTCTTGATCTTGTTATTCTTAACTGCACCCGCTACTTGAATGGCTCCACCAAAAAGAAGTAGTTTTTCCGTAAGGGTGGTTTTACCCGCATCGGGATGCGAAATAATTCCAAAGGTCTTTCTAATGTCAATTTGATCTTGAATGCTCATAACGTAATATTAATGGGCGGCAAAAATACGGTTCTGATACCAATTGTATTGGATTACAAACAAAGTTTATGCTTGGATTTTAAATGAAAAAATATTTGGTGTGTATTTATGTAATTTAGTAATATTGAGTCATCTAAAACTTATTAACTATGAAGAATCCTTTTATCCTTTCTATCTTTTTATTCTGTCAGTTTCATTTATTTGCCCAGGATGCCAGTTCTATAACAGAATTTACCAGCCGATTGGGTCAAATAAAGAGCTCTAAAGCTATTTCAAAGGGAAAGCTCTTGAGTAACCTGAATTATTCTTTTTCGGATATGAATTGCCCCATACAACAAAATAAAAGGGGCACATTGGGTCTTGATATTGGGTACGGACTTATTAAGAACGTGGAAATTCGTGCTTCTTTGGGTTACGCGTACTGGAATGTAAACTCCTCAGAATGGGGGACTCCGCAAGGAGAGTACAATCATTTAAGGTATCTCAAATTTGGTAGTACTATTAACTTGTTTAAACAAAAACAATGGGTGCCCCAAATTGCTGTAAGTGTTGATTTTGCTGGAGAAAACTCCTACTTTTCTTATTCCCGAATGAATGATTTTAACGTTGGTAATGATGTTGTAATTGGCTTGCCAATGTCATATGATTTTGAGGGAGGTCTTAGACTTGGTGGTAGCATTGAATATTTGTACAATAACGAAACACGTATTACGTACCAAAGTTTAATGAGGTTTTCACTAAATGGAAGATATGAACTTGATAATGGATTAGGAGCATATGTTGAGTATAATCTACCTACCAATTTCCAAGATTATGGCTTTGCTTCCAGTGGTTCAGTGGGGGTGTTTTATAGGGTAAACGAACGTGTTTTATTAGATGTGGGTTATTATAGGTTTAAGGAGAATCAGGATGGTTGGATAAATAACGATGGAGTAATAGATTTTCAGGTGATAGAGAATCAGTTTTCCCTTGGCTTTAGCTGGCTTATGCTCAATAATTAGTAAAATTACCCTTGAATAGGGTTGTTTAGTTTTTGTGGGTACTTAATGTTTCATGTAATGTATTACACTATTTGGAGAAATAGGGGGAGGAGAATATAGTCCCAAATACAACCATTTACAAGGAGGAGTTACATGGTTATTACTGAATAATTAGTAATATTACCTTATGAAAGGGAAATTACTTTTTACCATACTATATGTCTTATCTGGACAATTATTAGGTCAAGATACTACGGCTGCCAACTCTTCAAATATTCAAATGTCGGAGGTTGAACTGATTAAGGAAAATATTTCGATGATTACCAATAGGCCAGGGGCAACAGAAGCTTCTCGTGCGGTCTATCATAAAGGGTTTCAAATGGAAATTGGGTTTGAATATGGAAATGTACCCGAGAGAAAGGGTAGCGATAAACATTCTCAATACCTGTATTTACCCCAATTTAATTTACAATACGGAGTTTCAAAAAATGTAGAGTTAAGGGTAGCATCTACCAATTATGCGGTTCGCGAGCAAATCAATAATGGTTACACTCAATTTAATTATAACCTAGATAACATTGTTGTTGGAGCAAAAATTAATCTACTAGATGCGGAGAAATGGAAACCAGAATTGGCTTTGTTAATTTCGCAATCATTTCCTTCCAATACCTCAGACTACAGGAGATATTGGCCAACCACATTTCTTTTTGCTTGGGCATATTCTTTACCTAAAAACTTTTCTTTATCCGGTAATTTGGCATACATCAATGAAAAATTATCCTATGATAAAACGATTGATGTTTCCCATGGTTGGTCATACACGGTTAATGCCGGTTACGGAATTAAACACAATTTAGGTGTTTTTGCAGAGGTTTTCGGTTCAGATTCATCTGCTGACGATACTGCTGTTTCTCTCACCTTAGATGGGGGCATTTGGTATCGAATCAACCCTAAATTTCAAATTGATGGTTCTGCGGGTTATGGTTTTGATGTGGGTAGCAATTATTTTAATGTGGGTTTAAGTTATTTGTTTTTGAAGTAAAAAACGGATCCTATTTCTTCGCTATTTTGAATCGTCCATATGACTTGATTTTCGCATCAAACCCTTACTTTTGCCGCACTTAAAAAGTGAAGTAAAATGAGCATTCGTTACGTTGTTGTTGAGTCTGAAATTGGTGCAGGTACCAGAGGTTCTTCTTTAGGAATTAAAGCTATGGAAGTAGTAGGTTGGAATAAGCAAAGCCAAACTCTAGCCAAATACCCCCAAAAGACGGTAGAAGTATACAATCAAGAATTGTATAATGAGGTAGATACACCCAGTGCTATTCGTGTGGAATCAGCGGTAAAAGTATTACAAAATGTAACCAATGCTGTTTGTGAATCTGTAAGCAAAGAATTTCCGGTGGTTTTATCCGGAGATCATTCTATTGCGGCAGGTACCATTGCGGGAATCAAAAAAGCGTATCCAGATCGTAGAGTAGGTGTTGTTTGGATTGATGCCCATGCCGATATTCATTCTCCTTATACCACACCTTCAGGTAATATTCATGGAATGCCTTTAGCGGGTGCTTTAGGATTGGATAACATGGAGTTGAAAATCAATGACCTTTCTGAAAAGGAAGAGGCGGGTTGGAACGCTATTAAGAATTTGAGTGGGGTTTGTCCAAGTGTTAAGCCTGAAGACTGCGTGTATTTTGGGGTACGGGATACTGAAGAACAAGAAGATCAAATTATTAAACATCACGGAATCCGGAATTTCCGGGTGGAAGAAATCAGGCATAGAGGTATGGTTCCTTGTTTAATCGAAGCCATTGAACGACTAGATGAGTGTGACTTGGTTTACATTTCATTTGATGTAGATAGTATGGATTGTGATTACATTAGTCATGGTACGGGAACACCTGTAAGCAAAGGGTTTGATGATGTAGAAATCAGACAGATCATTGGTGCTTTTCTAGAAACTGAAAAAGTAGCCTGTTTAGAGTTTGTAGAAATCAATCCTACACTAGACGAAAAGAAAAATAAAATGGCCGAAACGGCATTCGAGATTTTGGAAGATGTTTTACCCATTATTGAAAGAATAAATTCTTAGGATTAATACTCTAGGAAACTGTATTCCGAAAGGATACAAAAAAGAGAAATAATGAATATTGAAAATAAAATAACAGAATACGTAGCTCAAGTTTTAGTGCGTCTTTTTGGAGAACAAGATTTTCCAGAAATGCAATTACAAAAAACAAGAAAAGAGTTTACAGGCGACTATACTTTAAACGTTTTTCCATTACTTAAAATCACCCGAAAGAATCCTATGGAGACTGCGGGAATGATAGGAGAGGAAATGGTGAAAACGGTCGACTTTATCGAGTCTTATGAAATTGTAAAAGGTTTTTTGAACTTGAAAATTACTGATGCTTATTGGTTAGATGCCTTTAAGGAGATTTCCAGTACGGAAAACTTTGGGTTTGTGAAAGACTCTGGTAAAACCGTAATGGTGGAGTATTCTTCTCCAAACACGAATAAACCTTTGCACTTAGGTCACTTAAGAAATAACTTCTTAGGATATTCAGTAGCTGAGATTTTGAAGGCTAACGGACATAAAGTAATCAAGACGCAGATTATCAATGACCGTGGAATTCATATTTGTAAGTCGATGTTGGCTTGGCAATTATTTGGTGATGGCGAGACGCCAGAGTCTTCAGGTATCAAAGGAGATCACCTAGTAGGTAAATACTATGTGAAGTTTGATCAAGAGTATAAAAAGGAAATAGCGGATCAAATGGCTGCGGGTAAAACCGAAGAAGAAGCCAAAAAAGAGGCGCCAATTTTACTTTCTGCGCAAGCCATGTTAAAGCAGTGGGAAGCGAAAGAACCGGAAGTTTATGCCCTTTGGGAAAAAATGAATCAATGGTGTTACGATGGTTTCGGAACTACGTACAAGAGTATGGGGGTAGATTTTGATACGTTGTATTACGAATCTGAAACGTATTTGTACGGAAAGGATTTTGTTTCCGAAGGATTGGAAAAAGGCGTTTTCTATAAAAAAGAAGACGGTTCGGTTTGGATTGATTTAACCGAAGATGGATTAGATCATAAATTGGTATTACGTTCGGATGGTACTGCGGTCTACATGACTCAAGATATAGGAACGGCAATTCAACGTTACAAAGACTATCCAGACATTAATCAATTAATCTACACGGTAGGAAACGAGCAAGATTATCACTTTAAGGTATTATTCTTAATCTTAAACAAATTAGGGTTTGAATGGGCTAAAGAGTGTTACCATTTATCATACGGTATGGTAGAATTACCGCATGGTAAAATGAAATCTCGTGAAGGAACGGTTGTAGATGCCGATGATTTAATGCAAGGTATGGTAGATGATGCGCAAAAGGCATCAGAGCTTCATGGTCATGTATCTGATCAAACGGAAGAAGAACAAGCAGCATTAGCTGATATGGTTGGAAAAGGTGCTTTGAAATACTTCATTTTGAAGGTAGATCCTAAAAAGAAAATGATGTTCGATCCATCGGCATCTATTGATTTGAATGGTAATACGGGGCCTTTCATCCAGTATGCGCATGCTCGTATACAGTCTATTATTAGAAGAGCTGAAGGTGTTCATCCCGTAACTATGGAAGCATCTGAGCTTTCAGATAAAGAATTGGAATTAATAAAAATGCTAAATGATTACCCAACGATAGTGAAAGAAGCTGGATTGAATTTTAGTCCTGCAAACATTGCTAATTATGTGTATGATTTAGTAAAACAATACAATTCATTTTACCAGTCTTCGCCTATTTTTAATGATGAAAATGAGGCACAAACGCAATTTAGAGTTTCCTTATCTGCGGAGGTAGGAAAGGTGATTAAAAGTGGTATGAGACTTCTTGGAGTTCAGGTGCCAAATAGAATGTAAAGAGGAATTGGATAAGTTGAAATTTTGCAACAATTATCCATGAAGTCATTAAACGTAAATAGTATTATTGCAATCATAATTTTGAGCCATGTTCAATAGATTACAAGAGAGATTAGAAAAGTCGTTCCAGACGTTAAAAGGTCAAGGTAACATTACCGAAATTAATGTTGCTCAAACCATGAAAGAAATTCGTAGAGCCTTATTGGACGCGGATGTTAACTATAAAATTGCGAAAGACTTTACCAATACGGTAAAAGAAAAAGCGCTAGGAGCGGATGTACTGACTTCCCTTTCTCCAGGTCAACTATTAACTAAGATTACCCATGATGAGCTTTCAAAGCTAATGGGTGAAGTAGTAGAAGAATTAGATATTAGTGGTAATCCAGCGGTTATTTTGATGTCTGGACTTCAAGGTTCGGGTAAAACTACCCATACCGGTAAATTGGCTAACTTCTTAAAAACTAAGAAAGGTAAAACGCCTCTTTTAGTGGCAGCCGATGTTTACCGTCCTGCGGCAATTGATCAGTTGCATGTAGTTGGAGAACAAATTGGAGTAGAGGTATTCTCAAATAGAGATGAAAAAAACCCAGTAGAGATTGCCAAACAAGGTATTGCGTTTGCAAAGAGCAACGGAATGAACTTGGTAATTGTGGATACCGCGGGTCGTTTAGCGGTTGATGAGCAAATGATGGTGGAAATCGCTGCTATTAAAGATGCTATTAATCCAAACGAGACTTTGTTTGTGGTAGATGCCATGACGGGTCAAGATGCGGTTAACACGGCCAAGGAGTTTAACGATCGTTTAGATTTTGATGGGGTTATCCTTACCAAATTAGATGGTGATTCTCGTGGGGGTGCTGCTTTATCTATTCGTCACGTAGTTCAAAAGCCAATTAAATTTATTGGTACCGGTGAGAAAATGGAGGCTTTAGATGTGTTCTATCCAGAACGGATGGCTGACCGTATTCTTGGAATGGGTGATGTGGTTTCGTTAGTAGAGCGTGTTCAAGATCAATTTGATGAAGAACAAGCACGTAAACTTCAAAAGAAAATTGCTAAAAACCAATTCAACTTTGACGATTTCTTAGCGCAGATCAAGCAAATCCAGAAAATGGGTAATGTAAAAGATTTGATGGGAATGTTACCTGGAATGGGGAAAGCATTAAAAGATGTTGAAATTGGTGATGATGCTTTCAAACATATTGAGGCTATTATTAGTTCAATGACTCCAAAAGAAAGAGAACATCCAGAGGTAATTGATGGTTCTAGAAAGAAAAGAATTGCCAAAGGGTCGGGTAGAGATGTTAAAGAGGTGAATCAATTGATGAAGCAATTTAACGACACCAAAAAAATGATGAAAATGATGAACAATAAATCAGCTATGGCTGGTTTAATGAAACAATTTGGTGGAATGCCGGGTATGCCTGGTGGGGGTAACTAAGATTACCTTTCAATAAAAGAATTTTAACTTTAAAAATATACATATGGTATTACTTGATGGAAAAAAGACCTCAAACGACATTAAAGAGGAATTAGCAGTTGAAGTAGCAAAAATTAAAGCAGATGGAGGTAAAGTACCGCATTTAGCAGCAATTATTGTTGGAGATAACGGTGCAAGTATTACGTATGTAAATGCAAAAGTTAAGGCTTGTGAAAAGGTAGGTTTTGGTTCTAGTTTAATTAAAATGCCGGTAGAAACTACGCAAGAAGAGTTATTGGCAAAAATTGACGAATTAAATAATGATGACGTTGTTGATGGATTCATTGTACAACTTCCATTACCTGATCATATTGATGAAGAAACGGTATTAAACGCAGTTTCTCCAACTAAGGATGTAGATGGTTTTCACCCTGCCAACTTTGGTAAAGTAGCTTTAGGGTTACCTTCTTTTATTCCAGCTACACCCAACGGTATTTTAGAATTATTAAAGCGTTACGAAGTAGAAACTTCGGGTAAGCATTGTGTCGTAGTAGGTAGGTCTAACATTGTGGGATTACCGATGTCAATCTTAATGGGGCAAAATAACTATCCAGGAAACTGTACGGTTACCCTAACACATTCTAGAACCAAAAACTTAGCTGAGATTACTAAAACGGCAGATATCCTTATCGTTGCTTTAGGAAAAGCAGAGTTTATTACCGGAGATATGGTAAAAGATGGTGTTACCGTAATTGATGTAGGTATTACTCGCGTTGCAGATGATTCTAAGAAGTCTGGGTTTAGATTACTAGGAGATGTTCATTTTGAGTCTGTTTCTCCAAAATCAGAATTTATTACTCCGGTTCCTGGTGGAGTAGGACCAATGACCATTGCATCATTAATGCAGAATACTTTAAAGGCTATTGAATTGAATAAATAGGATTTAATTAAAGAAATTAAAAAAAGGCTCAGATTTTCATCTGAGCCTTTTTTTGTTTTAGGATTTGGGGAATATTAATGGGGACTAGCAAATTCTAATCCCCGATCTCATTGGGACTGAGAGTTTATTGTTTGATGAATCGTTGAATAAATTCATCGGTATTGTATGTTGCTTTTATAATGTATGGTCCTTTAGGTAGACTTTCAATGTTAATTATTGAATTTGAGTTCGCATTACCTTTCAAGTATACCTTCCCGTCAATACCAATTACAGAATAAACTATATCGGTAGAAAGACCCATAATTTGAATCTGTTTAGAAGCTGGATTAGGGAAAAGAACTAACTCTTCTTTATCCAATTGATCTACAGAGGTAATAGTTGTAGGAATCAAAGTCCCGTTTTCTAACTTGTAATTGTAAATCAAGTTTTTGGTGTTCTCATCTACTGGAATACTAGGAGCTAATTGGTTTTGAGCGTTCACCGCATCCATAAATAACTGGTAATTACCGAGTGCAATATTTGCGAATTCAAAACGACCATTAGCATCTGTTTCTGAATACCCCATTTCAACTCCATTTTCGTTAATTAAAATGATTCTAGCTCCAATTACCGGATCACCTTGGGCTTCTGTTTTACCTGCACCTTGGTATACGTTTCCATAAATAAATCCGCTTCCTCCTGGATTAGGGGCCGCTAATGTGGTAATAGAAATTGTTGAGGTATCACAGGCCAATGTAACTACTGGAGTCGCATTTAAAAAGATTCCTTGATTCCCATAGTAGGTAGGAAACTCGTACGGGTAGGTACTAGAATCAGGTACAACTTTAACATAATGTATATCACTTGAAGTAGTAAACGAGAAGTTACCAGAAGCGTCAGTTAGGGTGGAGTCAGCAATACTCACCGTGCTATCTACGCTATTGTATGCTATTAATAAAACTTTAGTACCTCCCATAGAAGTCCCATTTGACTCGAAGGCAGTACCCATAATGGAACGATCAAAGACTACATTTACAAATACAGAATCTTCACTTAAACATCCATACGAATCATTAGATATTGTATACATGGTAGATTGAGTAGGTGTAGCTGTTGGATTAGCGCAAGTAGTACAATTTAAAGAACTGGCTGGACTCCATGTAGCTTGCATGGTATTAGTTGCGTTCAATACCACAGAGTTACCTAAGCAAATGGATTCATCTGTTCCAGCATCTACATTTTGAGGCACAATTACATGAACGTAGACTGAATCTCCACATAGGTAACTCGGATTGTATATTAAATAATAGGCATCTGAAGTAGGAGAAACATACATGGAATCACCCGAAAAGTTCATATTGGTGTAGTTTTCTTCCCAAACTAAATTATTAGTCATTCCACCCGAAACGCTTATTAAAGTACTGTCACCATTACAAATGGTGTCATACATACTTGTTTGTAAAGAAAGAGGCTGAATTACCGTAATGGTTACTGTATCTGGTTGTCCACAAGTGTTTGGTAAACTATTCACAATATACTGAGAGGTCACCGTAGGCGTAATTACTGGATTTGGGCAATTATCACATGAAAAGCTGTAACCCGGAGAACTAGGTAATGTATCAATTGGAGTACCTGATAGGTAGGTCCATTGATAAACAGGGTTAGGGTCTAAAGAAGTAGCCGACATCTGTACGGAACCTCCTAAACAAATAGTCTGATCTCCAGAAGTAGAAAATCCACCTAAAGTAATAGAATATGCATCGTATCTTAGGTTAGTAAAGGCAGAACTATCTGCACCAGCAATAACATAAAAATCTAATGTTGTTACATTTAGATTATTTGGAATACTGATGGTTAAAGTACTAGTAGCTGCGTTTGTTTTAGTATAAGTAACACCTGGGTATCTAATATCAATGTTTGACCAAAGCTGTACATTTCCTTTAGTGGAAGTGTAACTAATTTCAGCCGTAGAATTGGAAGAGGCACAAAGAGTCAATTGATTTCCAGAAACGGTACCGTTCGAAGAACTTAGGAAACCGTTTGGAGTTGGAGTGTCAGATATGGTTTTATTCCCCTGATTGGGTAGGCCATTTGTAATATAGAACTCTTTAACCACCGTGCTTTTAAGGGTTCCACTTGTTCTATCATATTCTTTAGCTTCAATAGCCATTACATAAGAGCCCATTGTTGATGTGCCATATGATGTGAAAACGCCAGTTGCTGAATTTAAGGACGCGCCAGGCATTGGATTGGTAGCAGAATGCCCCGGGCTGTACACCACATTTGTTGTTGCATTTTCACGTGCGGAAATCAAGGCATAAACAATACTATCTCCATCATAATCAAAGGCGCTTAAATCAGTTTCAAAAGTGTCTAAAGAACTTATATGTAACCTATTTGCAATAGGAAAAAAAGGAGTTGAATTTGTAGGGTAAGCAGATTGGTTAATAATAGTTTCTGCATACTGACTTGTGGACCCAGGGTTTGACAAGTTTGTAATGGAATTGTACCTACAACATGAACTGTAACTTAGCGTCCAAGTAGTACTTGTACTTAAGGTTACAGTGTCGGAATAAATAATCCAATGATAACCTGGCAATGCTCCACTATTACAGGTTGTATTTGCAATGTTACAATGACAAGAGTAATTTGTAGAAACCGTGTTATTGGTATTTATTTGATTTAGTGTTCGAACAAATGATGAAGTACCATTTGAAAAGTTTAAGTTAGCGGCACTAGGAGGTGAAATAGCGGCACAATCTGTTACTAACTGCATAGAGACTCTATAAAGGTTTCCAGAAATATGCTCGGCATTAATTTCCATGTTTTGAAGGTGAGTTGCGTAGGTACTTAAAGTACCAAATGCAAAAAATAGAAGTGAAAGGGTAAATAGTCTTTTCATGACAACAGTTTTTAATTAGTAGAAAAAATAGGGTGGTTAACCTTATCGGTAAACAGACGAGAATTAAATATTTAAGGTTGTCTTTCTCTAAAATAATTTTGACAGGGTAATTACTAAATCATGGTTTAATCTATTGTTTTGCAGGGATATGTGATTTTTAATATTTCTAATTAAATAGTTGAGAACTTAATAAAAAGATATATTTTCGCGCGCCCAAAATGGAGCCTAGTGGTTGCATAAACGGGAAATATTTTTTGTTATGAAACGAATTAATGAATACCGAAAGTTGTTTGCTTCTGAAAAAGAAACAACACTTAAAGAGTTGAAGTCAACGTATAGAAACTTGGTGAAAGAGTGGCACCCAGATAAGTTTCAAGAAAATGACGAAAAAGCGGCCGAAGCAGAGGTAATGGGTAGAACTATTATTGACGGATACCACTTTTTAGTAAGTATTGCCCCTGAAACTATTGAAAAGGGAAAAGCAGAATACGAAGCAGCTATGGCGTCTGGTATTGATGACTTTAAACATAAAAGTTTATTGTTAGAAATTACCTTTTTAGATGGGAATACCTACGAGTACTTTGGTGTAAATAAAAACCTATTTAGTAAGTTTTTAAACGCTGATAAACCATTCCGCTTTGCTAAACGAAACATTTTGAATTCCTTTATTTACAGAAAATCTAAAAAGGGTAACCTAGAATAGATGGAATTCAACGGAGATATTAAGATGCTGTTATTTATTGATAACAGCATTTTTTTTGTCTTAAAAACACCTTCCTTTGAGGCATGAATAAATTATTAGGATTTGTGTTGCTGTTTCTTCCTTTCACCATTCTGTCGCAAGAAATTTCAGTGGTTACTGAACTTGACCCCTATATTCAAGAAACTTCCGGATTGATTCAAATTAATGGTAAGTTGATTACCCATAACGATTCTGGGGGTAGACCCGTTTTGTATGAATTTGATTCCAGTACTGGAAATGTAACCAGAGAGGTATTTATTAAAGGCGCAAAGAACAAAGATTGGGAAGATATTTGTGTAGACGAAACCCATATTTACATTGCAGATATTGGTAACAATCGAGGTAATAGAACCGATTTAAGGATTTACCGAATTTCAAAACAAGATTACTTAAATAACGATGAGGTTACTGCAGATACTATACAAATTAGCTACGTAGATCAAAAGCATTTTAATTTAGGTAAATTCAAAACCAATTATGATGCTGAGGCTTTAATAAGTATGGGAGATTCTCTTTATATATTCTCTAAAAATTGGGGGAATAAGAATACCAGAGTGTACTCCTTGCCAAAGAAGTTGGGACCCCATGCGTTAAGTCCAATTGCCGAGTTTAATGCCAAATGCTTGGTAACTGCCGGGGAGTATGTAGCAGAAAATAATGAGATTGTGTTATGTGGTTATTACTTTGATAAGCAATATGTTATTCGGATTACGGATATCCATTTGAATAATTTTCAGGAGTCAAAGTTTATCACAGTTCCTTTTAAAGTTCCGGAAGATTCAAGTAAACAAATTGAGGGCCTAACCTGGATTTCCGGGTATGAATATTACATTTCGGCAGAAACGTATCAGAACAAACCACAGGTGTTGTATAAAATGGTATGGAAGCCTTAGGCGTCTTTGCCAAATCCTTCAAAAACCCCTAAACCAAATAAGGCGAAATCAAATTTAACGGGATCGTTTGGGTCTAACTTTCTTAGGGTAGTCATAATCTCTTCTAGTGCTTTCCAATCGCTTTGTTTTCGTTTTAAAATCCCCAGTTTTTTAGAAACGTTTCCCGTATGTACATCTAAGGGTAGGTAAAGATTAGCGGGAGAAAGTTTTTTCCAAATTCCAAAATCCACCCCTTTTTGATCGGAACGAACCATCCAGCGTAAATACATGTTCAGGCGTTTAGACGCAGAACCTTTCATTGGGTCTGAAACATGTTTTTGGGTACGGGATCGATGCGGTATTTCAAAAAACAATTCCTTGAATTTTGAAATATTTAAGGCCATGTTCTCCGGAGTTTGTGAAAAAGCATTCTCCAATCCTCCATGATTTTGATACAAATTTTGCAATGAGAAGAAAAAGTGCTTTAAATCTTCAAAATTGAAAGTTCGGTGTTTGAATCCTTCAAAAGAGGTTAGGTCCTCTTCCTTAAAATTAGAAATGAAATCATACGGAGCCATATCCATATTTTCCATTATAAAAGTAGCATTTCTAATAATGGTTGGTCGTTGTCCCCAAGCAATAGTGGAAGCCAAAAAGCCAGCTATTTCAATATCTTCCTTTTTAGAAAAGAGATGGGGTATTTGAATAGGGTCCGATTCAATGAAATCTAATGTTTCATAGTACTCGGCTTTTTCATTTAAAAAATCCGATAGTTCTGAATGCTTCATTTATTCCACAATTTTTCCGTCTTGCATCACTAATTTTCGGTCCGCCATATTTGCTAATTCAGCGTTGTGCGTTACGATGATGAATGTTTGATTGAATTTATCTCGTAAGTCAAAAAACAATTGGTGCAATTCTTTTGCCGATTTGGAGTCCAAGTTTCCAGAAGGCTCATCAGCAAATACAATAGCAGGTTTGTTAACCAAAGACCTGGCAACTGCTACTCGTTGTTGTTCTCCTCCTGAAAGTTCAGAGGGTTTGTGATCTAGGCGATCTCCTAATCCCATAAATTCAAGATATTCGGTAGCAATAACAGCCGCCTCTGCTTTAGAATATCCGGCAATGAATAGGGGTAAAGAAGCATTCTCTAAGGCGGTAAACTCAGGTAACAGGTGGTGGAATTGAAAAACAAATCCAATGTTCTTATTCCTGAAATGGGCCAGTTTATCCGATTTTAACTGACGGACTTCCTTATCCATTATTTTTAAAGAACCATCATCCGCATCATCTAGTGTACCTAATATTTGTAATAAGGTGGTTTTTCCAGCTCCTGAAGCTCCCACAATAGAAACAATCTCGCCTTGTTGAATGGCTAAATCCACTCCTTTTAAGATTTTTAGATCATCGTAACTTTTGTGAATACTGGATGCTTGAATAACCGTCATTATTTGTTTTTTAAGGTAACACGAAAATAAGGGGGAATGCGCAATTTTTAGACTTCAAATTTTAGAAATATTGAGATTATGGTTAGTCGCCTATATGGTTTATTCACAAAGCGTGAATAAATAATAGGAAATAGGGAGTAATTTGTAATTCATCTCTATAGGTATAACCAATTATATGTTACTTTTGGCCTTCAAAATTTGAACTAATTTTTATAAAAATATATCAATGAATCTGCATGAATATCAGGGTAAATCCCTTTTAAAAAGTTTCGGAGTTGCCATTCAAGAAGGAATTGTAGCAAATACTCCTGAAGAGGCTGTTGAAGCGGCAAAAGAGTTGAACAAAACAACCGGAACTGACTGGTTTGTAATTAAGGCACAAATTCACGCAGGTGGTCGTGGTAAAGGTGGCGGTGTAAAACTGGCTAAATCTTTAGACGAAGTAAGAACAATTTCAGACCAAATTATTGGAATGAACTTGATTACTCCTCAAACTTCTGCTGAGGGTAAATTAGTAAGCAAAGTATTGGTGGGTCAAGATGTATATTACCCTGGAGCTTCTGAGCCAGAAGAGTATTACATGTCAGTAATGATGGATCGTCAAGCAGGTAGAAATATCATCATGTATTCTCCAGATGGAGGTATGGATATTGAAGCAGTTGCTGAAAAAACTCCAGAGCGTATTTTCAAAGAAGAAATCGATCCTAAAGTTGGGGTTACTGGATTTCAAGCTAGAAAGATTGCTTTTAACTTAGGTTTATCTGGAAAGTCAATGAAAGAAATGACAAAATTCGTTTCTGCTTTATACAGAGCTTACGAAGGTGTTGATGCTTCTTTATTTGAAATTAATCCAGTATTAAAAACTTCTGATGATTGCATTATCGCAGTAGATTCTAAAGTTACTGTAGATGATTCAGCACTTTACCGTCATAAAGACATCGCAGAAATGCGTGATGTAACGGAAGAAGATCCTTCTGAGTACGAAGCTTCAACGGTTGGGTTGAACTTTGTAAAGTTAGATGGTAACGTAGGTTGTATGGTAAACGGTGCAGGTTTAGCAATGGCTACTATGGACATTATTAAAATGTCAGGTGGTTCTCCAGCAAACTTCCTAGATGTAGGTGGTACTGCTGATGCAAAACGTGTAGAGCAAGCTTTCCGTTTGATCTTAAAAGACCCAAAAATTGAAGCGATTCTAGTAAACATTTTTGGTGGTATTGTACGTTGTGACCGTGTAGCTCAAGGGGTAATTGATGCTTACCAATCCATTGGGAACATTGAAGTACCAGTAATTGTACGTTTACAAGGAACAAATGCAGTTGAGGCAAAAGAATTAATTGATAATTCAGGTCTTAAAGTAACATCTGCAATTACATTGCAAGATGCAGCAAATAGGGTTCAAGAAGCAGTTTAATTATTGCTCTTTAAATAGAATTAAACCCCGGCTTTGGTCGGGGTTTTTTTATGCTTTTTTTTGCCCAGAAATATCCGTATCTAGAGAATTACCTTTAAAAGTCATTGCCTTTAAGAAATGCAATATTTTAGAATGAGTAATCAAAATGGGGTGCTTTTGTTTGTCTTAAACTATACGGTCAAATTTTTTAGTTCTTGTTTCATGCATTAGGTATTGGTTTTTTTTGTGCCAAAAATGGAAAGTTTCACCACATAATTAAAGAACTATACACTCGCTTTTAATGGAATGGCTACTTTTATTTTTTTGAAATCAATAAACCAGCGTCAATAGCGCGGAAATATAAGGAATAGCCTTTATTATACTAAATGGAACCAGAATTAAAACATCATCAGAAAATAGCTACGCGGAATATTCTGCTATATGCTTCTCTTTCTACCTTTATTTTAGCGGCTGTTTCTTATTGGGGTATGGGTATCAGAGGATATATTCCAATAATCTTCCTCACATTTGCTTTTAGCAATCTGTTCATTTTATACCGTTTTTTTAAAACGGAAAATTTAATTCGCGTATATTTTCAGGGTTCCTCATTGATTTACATTGCGGTGGTTTTAATTAACCTCTGTAGCGGAGGGATTGATGGTGTTTTTACATTCTTTATCCCCATTATTGTTTTATCTGGGTATTCTATGCGTAAGAAGTATGGTCGCTTTTGGTTAGCTATGTCATTGCTCTTTCTAATAACCATATATTTAATGGATGGACCTTTTATTAGAGAGATGAATGAGGTGGGACCTGATGCCCGTCCATTCTTTATATTCTTATCAATTATTACTGGTACAATTATTCTTGGAGCAATTTATGGGGAGTATTTAGTAGAATTAATTCTTCATGGTAAATTGAAATCAAAGCAGTTAAGGGCAAAGAATCAAGAAAATGAAATCTTATTGAGAGAAATCCATCATCGAGTAAAAAATAACATGCAGGTTATATCAGGGTTACTTAGTTTGCAAGCCAGTTTTATAGAGGATGAAGAAATTAGAGAGTATTTTAAACTAAGTCAAAACCGAATTAAAACCATGGGGATTGTGCATGAAATGCTGTATGAAGAAAGTGATTTTTCGGCCATTAATTTCCATGAGTATTTAGATCGTCTAATTGGTCAGTTAATTCTTTCTATGAATGGAATAAACCATAAAGTTAAGGTGAATATAAATGTAAATAATGTGGAGCTAAACATGGATACAGCAATCCCACTAGGTATTGTAATTAATGAAATCGTGACTAATTCGCTTAAATATGGTGTGAATGAAAATGGAGAAGGTGAGATAGCTATTTCATTGGAAAAATTGAACTATCCCTATTTTATTCTTTACATCGGTGATTCAGGTCCGGGCATGCCTAAAAGCATTGATATTGAAAAGGCTAATAGTTTTGGGTTAAATCTAATTAACAGCCTTACCAAACAATTAATGGGTGAAATTGAATTAGATCATGAAAAGAAAGGAGCTAATTACATTCTTCAATTTCAAGAAGTAATTAAGAGGAATATAGGAATATAGGAGGTTAGGAAATTCTTAAAAAAGTATAAATCCTAAATACCTAGCGCCATCCATTTTGGGGTATCAATAAATTTGTAGCTCAAACTAATCTATACTTTTTGTTTAAATTTAAAAGCTATGATTAGAGTTATTACTCCGCTACTTCTTATTTTATTTATTTTCAATACTTCTCTTTTGGGACAAGAGGATTCTCTAACCATTAAACAAGAAGACAGCCTTTATATTGAGCAATACCAAGAAAAGAAAACACCTGTAAAGATTTTACATGCAGAACCATTGTACATTGATTTAATCCGTGATTTAGGAGCTCGTAAAGGAGAAAAAGAGTGGAATGTAGGATTGGGACTTACGGATAACCTTACTTTTGATACTTATGAGGCTTTGGTGGAGTATGAGTTTGCGCCAATAGACCGTTTAGGATTTGAAGTTGAGCTCCCCTTTTTAATTTTCGCCCCTCAAGCTAATATTTCAAAAGACTCAATTCCGAGTAGTAAAATGGAAAGCTTAAAACTTGGAACTCAATGGACGTTTTTAGTGAATGAAAAGTATGCCACCTCTATGGCTCTAGGTTATATTCATGAATTTGAATTGAGTAATTTTCAAGAGTTTGGTAACCCTTTATTTACTGGAAATGTGTACAATCCATTTCTTATTGTAGCTAAACGTTGGGGGACAAATTTTCATTCCCTAGTTTATACCTGTCTCTTATACACATCTGACGCTGCCGACGATCTACTCTGTGTA
>CAJXPI010000041.1 GCA_913057875.1 uncultured Flavobacteriales bacterium | reverse complement strand
CACAGAGTAGATCGTCGGCAGCGTCAGATGTGTATAAGAGACAGTTCTAATTTAGATTTAAACGTAACGAAAGGAGACAAGATTACCATCATCAGTAAAAACACGTTAGCGATTCACGAGTTATTCAAAATTTTGAATGGCGACTCAGAAGCTGATAGCGGTAGTTTTTACTTTGGCCAAACCATGACCACCTCTTACCTGCCCGCTAACAATGAGAAGTTTTTTGAAACCAAAGACAATTTAATTGATTGGTTAAAACAATTTTCAGAGATTAAAGATGACGTTTACGTTCGTGGTTTTCTAGGTAAAATGTTATTTACGGGTGAAGAAACCTTCAAAGAAGCAAACGTACTTTCAGGGGGAGAAAAAGTTAGATGTATGATATCAAGGATGATGCTAGCGGAAGCCAACTTCTTGATGATTAACGAACCTACCAATCACTTAGATCTGGAATCTATTCAGGCGTTTAATAACTCTTTAGTAGATTTTAAAGGAACTTTAATGTTTGCTTCTCATGATCATACGTTCACTAATTCGGTAGCTGATAGAGTGCTAGAAATTGGGCCAAAAGGTTTCGTAAACAAGCAAATGACCTACGATGAATACATGGCTAATCCTAAGGTTCAGGAAGAAAGACTAAAAATATACTAGATAAATTGACGTTTCCTACATTCGATGTTGATAAGTGTTTTTAATGTAAGTACTTATCCTTCTGCGTAGCTTTTACTTTTGGACATATGCTTAAACAGTACATCGATAAAATTCCAAACGGTTTAAAAAACAGGTATTCTATTACCGTTATTGCCTTTGTGATTTGGATGCTATTTTTTGACTCTAATGATGCATTCATGTTGTATAAACTGCGTAGTGAACTGAATACCATTCGAAGTGAAAAAGAATATTTCGAGGTAAAAATTGAGGAAACTCGGTTAGATCTGGATAATTTATTAAACGATCAGGAGAAATTAGAAAAATTTGCGAGAGAGAAGTACCTGATGAAAAACAACAATGAGGATATTTTTGTGATCTCTGTGGAAGAATAAATTATGTTTTAACCCTTTTTTAGTTCTCCCTTAGTTCATTATTATTATTTTTAGAGTCGAAACAACGAATTACTTGCGCAAAAAAATAATCATATTAAGTATTCTATTCCTTATTATTCTTGGGGGAATGGCAACTTACTTTTTCTACAATGCCGAAAAAATAGCCAACCAAATCATTCGTAACGAACTCATTAAGAAATACAATGAATCAAACGAAAGTCTTTATTTAATTTCTATTGATGACATCCATTTAAATGTATTTTCTGGAACTGTTGAATTAGAACGTATCCATTTTGTACCCAAGGACAGCTTGGTAATTCTAAAACGTGATGCAGATGGAATGAGTATTGAAAACACGTTTTTCAATATGGAAATTGAAGAAGTTGCGTTAGATCATTTTGATATTATGTTGGCTTTAAACGAACACAAAATCAAAGCAAACAGTTTTGAAATACATAATCCAGTAATGGATATTTACCACTATGATTACCTATCTGTACCGGAGGGAGAAACCCAAGATACAGTTGACTTTAGAAGCATCTTTTTAGATAATTACGATAGCTTTGACTTGGGTAAATTAGGTTTAGAAAAAATTCAATTAAGTTACAACATCATTGACTCATTAAATGATACCGCTGAAATTTTCAGGGTAAAGAATGTCAATTATGAAATGTATGGAGTTAATGCTAATAAAAGCACTTTATACTCTAATAAATATCTGAATGTGGATCGTTATTTATTAGACTCTGAAGACATTATTATTCTTCTTCAAGATGACGCTTCCTTATCTGTTGGAGCCGTAAATTATGATAGTGATGATAATCAATTAATTGTGGCCCAGGTAGGCTTTGAGCCAGGTAACACTCCTGAACAATTTTTCAAAGAACAGGAGTATAGAAAGGGCTGGAAGGACTTTTCCTTAGACAGCTTGAAAATTAAGGATATCGACTTTATTAAATGGCTTAATCATGAACAGATGTTTGCTAAATCTGTTTCCCTAATTCACCCGCAATTAAAGGTGCACTCTAACCTAAAAAAGCCTCATTCGCCTAATGTGATAAAACCTATGTTGGGTGAAATGATTCTTGCGGTTCCCTACCCCATCCATATTGAAAAGGCCGCTATTAAAAATGCCGAAATTTTCATCGATTTATTAGGAAATCAAACCCCCGTGCATGGTAAATTAAATTTTACAGAGATGAATATCCTGGCCACAAACATTACAAATATTCCTAATAAAATTGAAGAACATTCCATTTTAAACATTGACGCTAAGACTAAAATTAATGGAACGGGGAATATATTATCCAATATAAAGGTGCATATGGACAGCCCCTCTAGTAAAACGCAGTTTACCGTTAATGCATCCAATTTAGATTTAGTTAAATTCAATGACGTTTTAAAACCCATCATTCGAGTAAGTACGGATGCTGGAGAAATAATAGACCTAAAAATAGCAAGCACCCTAAGTAATAATGGAGCCATAGGAACAATGGATGCGCATTATAAAGGTTTAAAAATTAAACTGGAATCAAAAGATTTAAATTCTAAACCAGGTTTCTTTAACAATGTAGCTTCTGGGCTAGCAAACGGAATTTTAAAAACGGAAAATATACCTGGTTCTCCGTACTACCATCAGGGTAAATTTCAAATTACCAAAAAGCCGTTTCAAAACTTCTTTACGATGTTATGGATGGTCACTTTTCATGGGTTGGAAGATTCCATTTTAGGCAGTAACAGCAAAGACGAACGTACCCAACGTAAAAAAGAAAAGAAATCCCAACCCAAGAAAAAGTTGTTTAATTTTAAATAACCAATCCAACAGGACAATGATCTGAGCCCAACACTTCATTCAAGATAAGAGAATCTTTCACTTCTGGCATTAACTCTTCCGACACCAAAAAATAATCTAACCGCCAGCCAATATTCTTTGCCCTTGCGCCACCACGATAACTCCACCACGAATACTTCACCGTATCTGGATACATGGTTCTAAATGAATCTATAAAACCGGCATTAATGTAGTTAGACAATCCGTCAATCTCTTTTTGGGTATAACCTGCAGATTTATTGTAATTAGGTTTAGGGCGTGCCAAATCAATGGCTTGGTGACATACATTCATATCTCCACAGAAAATTACTGGCTTTTTCTTTTCCAAACCTTTCAAGTAATTCAACATGGCTTTATCCCAGGTTTCCCTGTAATCCAATCTTTTTAGTCCTTGACCAGAATTAGGAATGTAAGAATTCACCACATAAAACTTTTCAAATTCAGCGGTCACTGTTCTCCCCTCATTGTCATGTTCAGCAATACCAATTCCTAAAGTAACACTAAATGGTTTTTCTTTTGAGGCAATTGCCGTGCCTGAATAACCCTTACGTTCGGCCTCATTAGCACAAACATGATAGCCTAAAGGAGCTAAAACTTCTTCTACTTGGGTGATTTGTGCCTTGGTTTCTTGAAAACCAATAATATCGGCCTCAAACCCTTCCAAAATTTCAATAAGTCCCTTTTTGGCAACTGCTCTAATGCCATTTACATTCCATGATATTAATTTCATTAATCTAGTTTTCTTGTAGAATTAAAATTTCAACGCCATCCATTGTTTTAAAAATCAACTGGTCATTTCTAAATAAATATTGTAGTGTTTTACCCGAAACACTTTTCGTAAAATCGCGCTCCAATTCCATGGCTCCCTCACAATACATTTGAGTGGACATAAAGTTTGGAGAAAAAAACATGGAGTTTTCCATTAAAGAATATCTCCCTCCAATTCCATTACAGCCCATATTGGCGTTTACCTCTGCTTTTTTGGTTTTAAATCCAACCACAGGCACCTTACTCGAATTCATTACAGAAACTGGCTCTCCTTTAAATTTTACAACGTGCCAGTTTTTATTAAGTCTTTCATCACCCAAATAATCACCGCAACCAGAACTGGTTATTTGGCTTTCATTTTCATGATTTTTCATCGTAAAAGAAACATCGCATTTAAAAGTGTGTTTTTGATCATTTACATCCATACAATCCTCTTTAAAAACCTCTAAAGATATTTGATGACCTTGGGTGTCAGTTGCATGATATCCCATACCCGCAACATCCATTATTACATTCCTTTTCACATTGGTAAAAACCAATTCTGATTGATCGTTTTCTAGAAATACCGTAATTGTAGAATCCGTTAATTGAACACTCCAGCTATTATCTGAAGCGGTGCCATTAAACAAAAGATGATACTCTTCCACTTGAGCCATGGAACTATTTATTTCTTCCTTTTGAGCAACATTTTTCTGGTTTTGACACGAAATACCCAGACCCAGCATCAACACCCCAATTATTACACCTTTTTTCATCGCAACAGTTTAATGCGACAACTCTACTATTTCTTTAGCCTCTTTTGGCCCAATAGCATTATTTTCGCCAAGTTCTTTCCAGCCTCGTTCTTCAAATCTATCAAAAACAATTTTGGAGGTTGCATCAAAGTTATCTGTATTTTCTGAAAGTTTAGTTTTCATTCCCATTAAATGATAAAATTCAATGGTTTTGGTTAATGCTTCCTTAGCAGTTTCTTCCGTACTGGAATTGGATAGACCCCAAACCCTATGTCCATACTGCGCTAATTTTTCCTTTTTATTTTCAAATTGGTGTTGATACAAATGTGGACCAATAATAGCTAAGGTACGTGCATGGTCAATACCGTGTAAAGCGGTTAGTTCATGGCCAATCATATGGGTTGCCCAATCGGTTGGAACACCTTTTTGAATTAGTCCATTAAGTGCCATTGTACATGACCACATAAAATTAGCTGCCAATTCATAATTGGATGGATTTTTCACAATATCGGGACCTACTTCAATCAAGGTTTGCAATATTCCTTCCGCAATTCGATCTTGCAATTTAGCCGGGTGAGAATAAGTTAAATATTGCTCTAATACATGAACATAGGCATCAATTACCCCGTTTTGCAATTGCCTTACTGGAATGGATTTTACCACATTCGGATCTAGTACTGAAAATTGAGGGAACAAGCCTTTCCCTCCCATCACTCGCTTTTCTTGGGTCACCTTTTTTGTAATTACCGCTCCCGAGTTCATTTCACTTCCCGTGGCAGGAAGGGTTAACACGGTTCCAAACGGCATTCCTTTAACAGTGGGAATGCCCTCAGCCAAAATTTGCCATGGGTCAATTCCGTTAAAAGTGGCCGCACCACTTAAAAACTTCGTTCCATCAATAACAGACCCACCACCTACAGCCAATAGAAACTCAATATTTTCTTTTTTAATTAATCGATGAGCTCCCATTAAAACCTCATATTCTGGGTTGGCAGGAATACCTCCATACTCAAATACCGTGTGGTTAGATAGAGCATTCATTACCTGTGCATAAATGCCATTATTTTTTATACTTCCTCCTCCATAAAGAACCAACACTTTAGTTTCTTTTGGGATTTCATTGGCGATATTCTCAATTTGACCTTTTCCAAAAAGGACTTTCACAGGGTTTTGAAACTCAAAATTTGTCATGTTCTTAAATTTTTATTTACGAAATTAATAAATCAATTAAAGGGTCAGTAGAAAAGTACGTAAGGAGAAGCTAAAGGTCATTTATAAGACATAAAAAAAACCGACTCTCATCGGTTTTCCAAAATTAATCTCTTCCAAAGGCCTCCAAAACCTGGGGTATCCATTTATTAATCCGTTCATCGGTTAAATGGTCCTGGTTATCCTCGTCTAAGGCCAAACCTAAAAATTTCCCATTCCCCAAATCTGCTTTTGATTTTTCATAATCATAATCTTCATTAGACCAATTCACCACAATTTCACCGCCATTATTTTCCATGATTTTTCCAACTATTCCAACACCATCAATAAAATAGTCTGCATAACCAAATTGATCTCCCAATCCGAAAAATGCAATTTTTCTTCCTGAAAAATCTAATTTTTTCAACTCTTCCTCTATTTCATCAAAAGCACTAACCAATTGGCCATCATGCCAAGTAGACAAACCAATAATTAAATGGTCATATTTTAGTAAGTCTGTTGGTCTACAATCATATACATCAAATAGATCCACAATATCCGTACCTATCTTATTTTGAATAAGACCCGCAATTACTTCTGTATTCCCAGTATCAGAACCGTAAAATAATCCGATGTTTTTCATGAAAAAAATTCTTAGTTCACCGAATAATCCAATTCTGTATGAATGCCATTTTGCACCGCATACACCACCAGTCCGGCTGTATTTTTCAAACCTAATTTATTCATTAAGTTTTTTCTATGGGTAAGAATTGTATGAACAGACAAGAACATCTCCTCTGCTATTTCCTTATTAGACAACCCTTTGGACACAAATTCAATAACCTCAATCTCTCTTTTAGATAATCTAATACCTTCACATTTGAAAGTTTTTTGAATATCAGAATTCATTACCTCTAAAACCTTTCCACAAAAGAATTTTTCGTCTTTCATCACAAATTTCATACAATCATGAATTTCTTCGGTATCGCAAGAATATAATAGGTGCCCATCAATGTTATTCTGAATATACTTTTGAACGCTAACCCTATCTGGTCTTTCAGTAATACCAATTACTTTAATGGACGGCATGGTATTCATAATCAATTGCACATCACTCTCTAACATTAAAGGTGATGCGTAATTAATGAATAAAACGTCTGGCATCTTATTTAATAACATTGCAATTAATTCACCACTATTTTCAGATTCACCAACAATATCAACACCAGAAACCTTTGTCACAATTGACTTTAGCCCCTCTCGAATAATCACATTGCTATCGGCAATAAAAACGTTCATCTTTCTTATTTAGAATAAATCTTAATAAGCGCAAATGTACATTAAATTGTAAGCTATCAAAACAAAAAAACACTGATTGATATCAGTTTTGAACAGTGGAATTATTTTCATTAAATTGCGGTCTCTAAATCGTACCAAAAATGATCAATAAACTTTTAACTTTCCTTTCATTAGCAAGTGTACTTGCGTATTCTTCTTGTGATAATGACGATCCAATGGAAGAACCTCCCATATTACTTGAGAATTACATCCAATTTAAAGCAGACGGGAACTTTATTGATTGTGATTACAAAATTTTATTGCAAGATCCGGTATTTAACGCTTATTACGTGAAGGGGGAATCTGTAGAAATGAGACGCCTAGTTACCGATGCCAACACCGAAGGAATGAATTTTCAAATTGATCGATTTGATATGGAAAACACAGCACTTCCAGTTACAATAACGTATTCAACGGATTTATCGCAACCTACTGTCACGGCTATTTATACCAATGATCAAAATGTTTCCTACGGATCAAGTAGCGATGACACTAAGTTTTCAATTACCATAAACAGTTACGAAGAAAACCTAATAACCTGCAATTTTTCCGGACAGCTTTTTACCTCAGGAGCAAACACCCAAGAAATAACTTTAACGCAAGGAGTTGTTAATTTGGAATTAATTGAATATTAAATTATCCTATAGCTATTTTACAAAAGAATATCGGATAATTCGATTTTCACCTCTAAAATACCTGTACCTTTGCAGGTTGAACGGGAGTAGCTATAGTGTTGCTCATAACGATGTAAAGAGATGAAAAACGACAAAACTGTAGATGAGTTGTTAATGGATGAAATGGGAGACTCTCATGCTTCATCTAGTGCGGTTACTCCAATGAGGCCAGATGCTTTTGATATGACTGATTATCAAAAGAAAGCAAAAATAGAAGAGCATTTCTTTCAAATAATGGAAACTCTGGGTTTAGATATGACCGATGATAGTTTAAAAGGAACTCCACATCGTGTTTCTAAAATGTTTGTTAACGAAATATTTCAAGGTTTAGACCCCAAAAAGAAGCCTAAG
Organism: uncultured Flavobacteriales bacterium; assembly: GCA_913057875.1. Classification (GTDB taxonomy): domain Bacteria; phylum Bacteroidota; class Bacteroidia; order Flavobacteriales_G; family Salibacteraceae; genus CAJXZP01. The sequence continues at coordinate 10,583 of CAJXPI010000041.1, read as the reverse complement.
ATGTCTACTTTCAGTAACAAATATGGTTACGACAAAATGTTGGTAGAAAAGCATATATCGGTAAATTCCACATGCGAACATCATTTTTTACCCATTGTGGGTAAGGCACATGTGGCCTACATTTCAACAGGAAATGTGATTGGGTTATCAAAAATAAATCGAATTGTAGATTATTATTCCAGACGACCTCAAGTCCAAGAAAGATTAACCATTCAAATAATGGAAGAGTTAAAGGCAGCACTTGAAACGGAATCGGTAGCTGTGGTTATTGAAGCACAACATTTATGCGTTACGAGTAGGGGTATTAACGACCGAACCAGTACCACTGTTACCGTGGAATACAGCGGGGAATTTAATAACGAATCAACCAAAGCGGAATTTTTAAAATATATTGGACATGGGATCAACATCTAATAAGTTTCACTTTGAGGATTTAATTATCCAGACCATTGAGAGTCAAAAAGAAGGCATTAACAAAGATGAAACTGTGGATGCGATGGTTAAGTTTTTGGTGGAAATAAGAGACAGTGCACGAAGAAATGAAAACTACTCTGCCTATGATCATATTTCCGATGCATTTGAAAACCGATTAGGTATCCAAATGAAAGAGCAAACACGAATTGTTGCAACCAAAAAATAACATTGAGCTAAATGTTAAATGTGTGACAAAAAATAGTTGCACTGCACTATTCTGAAAAGTATTTTCGCCCACATCTACTGCGAATAATTCACTTTTTTATTGAATTCATTCAACTAAACCTGAGTTTTTTCGTAGGTTAAGTTATTACTCATTTTGAAAAATTATTTCATGAAATTATCACACCTTTTCTGGGCGTACGCTTTTAGCGTGTCTCTAATTTCTTGTTCCACTGCACCCCAAGTAGACCATTTTAATGAAGAGTCTAAACTCTCTAAAAGAGAAATGGGTATTGCTGGTAGGGCGGAATATGAATTGGAACGTTTAAAAGACCCGGGTACTGGATTGGTTCCTGCAGGTATAAAGATGAGAGAGCTGGCATATGCCTCTACTCTTCCTAAGTCTTCTTCGAGAACCGCTGGTATTAGCGACCAAATTTTTGAACCAATTGGACCAAGGAATGTAGGCGGAAGAACTCGTGCAATTTCCTATCATATTGAGAACCCAAACATACTGCTTGCAGGAGCTGTTAGTGGCGGTATGTGGCGTAGTATTGATTTTGGTCAATCTTGGCAAAGAGCCACAAACTACGAAGATCAATCAGCGGTTTCATGCATTATGCAAGACCAAAGACCTGGTAAAAGCAACGTATTCTATTATGGTTCGGGAGAATCTATTGGAAATTCTGCGAGTAAATCTTTCTCCGCAAATTTTTATGGTAGTGGCATGTACAAATCTATAGATGATGGAGCTTCTTGGACGCAAATGCCTTCAACCGCAACAGCGCCTCAGAAAAGAGGAGATTGGAGTTTCATCTATAACATTGCTATGGACTATTCCAATACAACAGAAGATGAAATTTATGCTGCCACGTCAAAAGGTATTAGACGAAGCGTAGATGGTGGAGATACCTGGACACTGGTATTAGGTGGCACCACAAATGCGGATTGGAGTGAAATTGTAGTTACTTCCTCAGGTGTTTGTTATGCACACATTAGTGCAGATGGAAATCAAACCGGTTTTTGGAGATCTGAAGATGGTATAAACTGGGTGAATATTACTCCTGCTGATCTAGCTCCCAATCATGAACGCGCTTTAATTTCTGTTGCTCCCAACAACGAAAACTCTGTTTACTATTATGTAGTTACTCCTAATTGGGGACTCTCAGATGTTTCATTTTTTAAATACACCTACGTAAATGGAGATGGATCTGGATCTGGGGGAACATGGAGTAATAGATCCCAAAACTTACCTCCTGCACAAGGATATGATCTAAATACTCAGGGAACCTATTGCATGAGCATGTCGGTTAGTCCAACCAACGAAAACATGGTGTACATTGGTGCAACAAATTTGTTTCGTAACTCTAGTGGGTTTAGTTCTGCTAACGGAACGCGTCAATTAGGAGGCTACGATGCCGATGGCTATTCTAACTTTAGCTGGAGGACTGATAATCAGCATCCAGACCAGCAAGATTTAGCCTTTAATCCACACAACACCAATCAATTACTTGCAAGTACGGATGGGGGACTATCATATACCAATGATCCGGAATCAACTAAAGTGATTTGGACTTCTTTGAACAATGGATACCAAACTACTCAATTTTACGGTTTAGGGATTGACCATTTAGAAGAAAATGAAATTGTACTTTCCGGATATCAAGACAACGGTAGTTGGATGACTTTCACAGCTGATACGCTTACCGATTGGGAATATACCAACGGTGGAGATGGAGCATATTGTGCAAAAGAAGGAGGAAACAATGTATATTACTTCTCTTCACAATATGGCAGTATTCGAAGAATGAAAATTTCTGAAACTGGATCCATTTCAAGCAGAAGGTATATTACCCCTCAAAATGCCAATTCAAGCTTCCAATTTAATCACCCATTTATCTTGGATCCGGCTGATAATAATAAAATGTATTTACCTAACGGTGATGACCTTTGGCGAAACTACAACTTAGCAGGTTACGATAATGGGCAAAGAAACTGGGAAAATATTGCTTCGGTTGGAAGTGAAATTACTGCAGTAGGAGCTTCTAAAAGTGATCCTGGTGTGGTGTATGTTGGTGCTTCCGGTAGAAAAGTATACAAAATTATTGATGATGGAAGTTCCACTGCTACGGTAATAAATGTATCTAATGGAATTACTAGTGGTAGTTATGCTTCAAATATTGAAGTGGATCCGCACAACAGTGATAATGTAATTGTTGTTTATTCCAATTATAACGTAATAAGTATATGGTCGACTACGGATGGAGGCGCTACCTGGGAAAGTATTGAAGGAAATCTAAAAGGAGATCCGGATCCAGGGGTTCCGCCAAATTTGTATTACCGTGGAAATGGGCCATCATTACGATGGGCAAAGTTCATTAAAGCAGAAGGTGGTGATGCCTTATTACTTGGAACTTCAGTGGGTCTTTTTGCTACCAACTATATTGATGGCGAAAATACGGTATGGGTTCAACAGGCTTCTGATGTTATTGGAAACGTTGTAATTGAACAAATCAACTATAGAGAAAGCGATGGATTTTGTGTAGTAGCTACACATGGCGCTGGAGCTTACAAAACGTATTTTGAAAATAATTGGGATTTGACTTCAGTTGAAAATATTGAGGCCAATGACGTGGATATGAAAGTGTATCCAAACCCAACTGTGGCAACTGCAGAGCTATCTTTTGAAAATGCAGGTAACGAAAATGTAAGAGTAAACGTATTAAACGCTTTAGGTAAGGTAGTTGAGATACAACATTTACAAACCACAGCAGGGCAAAACACCGTTAGTTTAGATTTAACGGCTTACTCTGAGGGTATGTACTTTGTTACAATCATAACCAAAGATGGTTCATATACAAAAGCAGTTTTAAAACAATAGAATTAAAACTCTTAATAACATCAAACCGCTAGATGAGTATCTAGCGGTTTTTTTATACCCTTTATTAAAATCCTACATTAAAATACCGTTCTTCACCTCTGTGGGTGTAGGTATATTTTCTTCGCCTAATATCTGTCTTAAGTCAATTTCTATAGTTCTACATAAACTCATCATTGGAATATCATGTGGCAACCCTTCAAAGGGGTTTTCAGAATAATCTCCAACCAGTTCCATAACCAAATATACCCAACCTACCAAAACCGAAGCAGGAATAGCCAGCCACATAACCAAATCACCCATTTTAGCAAACTCTGAAACCATTCCAAAGGGTAATAGGAAAATAAAAATTACCACAAAAACAAAGCTCATTCCTCCATATTGTCTGGGAAGAGGAAATTTTTTAATGCGTTCACATTGACCTTGGAAAGTGTAAAATTCACTCAAATTTTCCTCCATACGCATATGTCGGAAATCATTAATTAATCCCTTTTTTCGTAATTCTCTTAAATCTTGATATTGTAAATCTAAAATATGCGTTGCCTTATTCTTTTTGTCTTCCAAATACGTAATATCTCGGTCCTCCAGTAACGTATTAACGGTCTTTTTAATTTGCTCCTGATCGACAGTCCCAACTCCGTAAAGATCAATGGTGCGTTGAGCATGTTCAGCTATATAACGGTGTTGATTAGAATGTTCCCATGCCGTTGGAACTAATAATTGGGCGCGTAACGTATATGTCCACGCTATTTGTCTATGTACTAACCTTCTCACGATGTCTTGCAGTTCGTTTTCTTCGATGGGCTCCACGGCAAATTCATCCGTTACAAAACTTTTGGCTACACTCCCCCATGAGCGGCTACTATTTACAATTCCTCCCCAAATTTTTCGAGCTTCCCAAACGCGATCGTAACTTTGATTATTTTTAAACCCAACATAAAAAGCGACAGCGGTAGCAATAACGGATATTGGCAACCATGGAATTTCTAACCATTCCCACCGAGTAACCTCAAATAATATTGTGACAAATGAAACCCAAAGTGTTAACCATAAAATATGGAATTTCGTTAAAAAAAACATCCGTGCCGGAGAAAATGACTTGTGTACAAACATTCAATTCAATTTTGGGTATACAAAATAGAAAAATTACCCTTCCCTCATTACCAGAAAAAGAATAATTAGTGAATATAAATGGTACTGGTTTCAGTAGTACTTCCCATCCCTACTTGAACAAGATATATTCCATTAACCAAACCTTGGGCGTTTATATTATTTCTATTGAAATTGAACAAAGTTAATTTACCCGTAATATCAAATACCTTAATAAAATCAACCTTTAAGGAAGACTCTATCCATATTTTCTCGTTTCCATACACCATATTTATTGGCGGAGTTTCCGGCTCAGAAATGGAATGAATTAAACAAGGTAGTTTTTTTAAAAATGAGGTAATGTTGCTTATTACCTCAGTATCTACATGAGGATAGGTACTGGTAGTAAAATAGTGATTAATGCCTGGCAACAACGTAAATTCAGCTGAGGAGTTTGTAATTTCAGTTTGTAGTTTATGATAATCCGTTAACGGAACGTTGAAATCATCTTCACCATGGACAATGGAAAAGGGCACTGTTAATGAATTAAAATCCGAAATGGAAGCCTCTGCAATGTCCATCCAATCGTTCCAAAATAACGGATAGGCTCCTAAATAAGGGGTATTTGCATTCCAAGAGCCATTTCTAATCTGGTTAAAATCACTCAAAGTTTGATTGTAATAGGCATTTCCAGTAACCGAATCATTTAAACAAATGATATACAAATCACGAAATTGTTGTGCCATTAATGTATCAATGCGGGTGGCTGGAGTTCCTAAACAAATTAAGGCGTTAATATCATTACGTTGATTAGCTACTAATGGAACCAAACTAGCACCCTGACTATGCCCCAATAATGAAATACAGCCCGTATCAATATCCGTTCTAGTTTTAAGGTAATTTATGGCACTATGAACATCGGTAACAAAGTCAAAAGGCGAGGCAGTTTTAGGATTCAATTGAGCTCCGTGCGTGAATGTTCTTTTATCATATCTAAAAACGGCAAAACCATTTTCAACCAAGCTATCAGAAATATCCTTAAAGTTTCGGATGGTATCTCCTAATAAATTAGGAAACAAACAAGCCGCATTACCTCCTGCTAATTCTAAGGTTTGATCTCTATCATTGGGCCCAGAACCATGCACTAAAATAATCACGGAATAAGGACCGCTACCACTTGGCAAGGTTAAGGTTCCATCTAAAACCAGGTTTTCACTCGGAAAAGTAACATCAATATCTTGAGAGTAACTTGTTACACTAAATAATAGGAATAAAGAAATGAGAATATTTTTCATATTTAAAGCTTATTAATTATCAATTTAGAAAGAATTTCGGCCAATAGAATAGAAAGCCCAAACCAAATAATATGCATCTTATTTTTAAGGTTAACGGAGATCTTAAACCCATTGAATAAAAGGGTAATCATCCAAACCATAATACCTAATGAAATCAATCCGAAAACGGTTAACATAATATAAGTACTTGAACTAATTTCCGAAGCTAATTCAGGATTTAATGCTACCTCCATCAATTCTGAAGTGTTTTGGGTAATCAACCCATTCAAGTTAGATAAGGGCAATACCATATACGGAATACGGGCAATTAAAACCGTATTAAAAACATCCACCACTCGAGTATGAGAATTAATAGTTTTCCCTAAAATAAAAAGGGGGATAAACAAACTTAGAACATTCACAATGTTGTCTAAGAGTACCGTGTAAAATGAAACGTCCCTACGAAAGTGTAAATCTAAGACTCCGTCAAAACGTGCCCCAAATATCGCCCCAAAAAAAGATCCTGCTAATAAGGCTCCTACTCCAACAATTAGCAAATGACTTTCCTGATACCTTTCAAAAGGTTTAAAAAATAAAGTCTTCATACTAGGCGTTTTTAATTCGGGTTAAATTTTCAATAACATCATCTAACTTGTTCCGAACAGTAGGGTAACTTTTTTCCATCTCCAAGGCCATCTTTTTTAGACTACCACTGGTTAGCACGAACTGAAGAATAAACTCTAGTTCATCTGGTGGGAGTTTTAAGAGTAACGGAAGCGGAAATTTGCCCGAAATCCGAGTATCACATTCGTTGCAACTTAATTCCGTAACTTCCAAAGGTGTTTCGCAACTCGGACAGTTTAATGGTATTTTCTTCACGTCAAAACAATTTGACACAAAGTAAATATATTTTTAAATAAAATTAAACAAAAAGTACACTTAATTTATTCTTTATGTATTTTAATTAATTTTCCCACCACTTTTCGTGATACATGGAACCGTCTTGAGTTACATAAATTTCTTCACCAATTTTTGGCGTAATGATAGGTAAATTCAACGTATTAGATTTACGAATAACGCGCTCCACAGGATCTGTCCACGTATGTAAGGCCAGAGTAAAAGCTCCCCAATGAATAGGCATGATCGTTTTGGCCTGAACATCCATACCTGCTTGAGCCGTTTGCTCTGGCATCATGTGAATTTGTCCCCATTTAGGATTGTATTGTCCACATTCCATTAGTGCCAAATCAAAGGGACCGTATTTTTCACCAATTTCCTTGAAATGTGGGCCGTAGCCACCATCTCCACTAAAGTATATGTTATCTGTTTTCCCTTTTATCACCCAAGAACCCCATAACGTTGAATTTCTATCAAAAATTCCTCTACCAGAAAAATGCCTTGAAGGAGCAAAAGAAATGGATAAACCATCCATTAAGTTACTTTGCCACCAATCCATTTCTACTATTTGTTTTGATTCAATTCCCCAAGCCTTAAAATGTGCTCCTACCCCAAGAGGAACAAAAAACATTTTTGTTTTTGATTTTAATTGCTCAATAGAACCATAATCCAAATGGTCGTAATGGTCATGCGAAATTATTATAGCGTCTATTTCAGGCAGATCGGCTATTTCAATTGGCAATTCCTTACTGAATCTATCTGTACCCAATAAGGGATGTGGAGAAGGAACGTCACCGAGCATGGGATCTAAAAGTATGTTTTTACCATCTATTTGTAAAAGAAAAGCAGAATGTCCAAACCAAATTAATCGCGTAGCATTGACCTCCTTCAAATCACTAGGAGTAACTCGCAATACTGGAATATTAAAATCTGGACGTTTATTAGGACCTCCCTCCATGGTTTCACTAATTAGGGACTTTATGCTATCCCATCCCATATCCATGGTGGTTTTTTGAATATTTACAAAAACATCTTCTTTAAAATGGCCAGACTTTATATAGTTTTCTTTATCCTGTTCTGTAGGTGTGCCACCAAACTCAGGACTCACATTTATAAAAACTGTTCCGATTAGAATTACTAGGCCTAAAACAACCCCTAATCCTTGAAGTATTCTCTTTACTATTTTACCCAACATGGTTTTATTGTTTTACGGTGGAAAATGGAAATAATTCATCCAATTCTAACTGAAGAAAATTTTGACTATTGGATTTAGAGACATTCAACATGGCACTAGCCACCTGTGCTCCAAGAATGGGTTTGTACTTTTTAAGTCCGGGAATAATTGGACCTACAACCTTAAACAATTTCTCGCCAAATTTTTCTCCTATTCTCCTTTCGGGCCTTTCACCCAGTAACAAACTTGGTCGTACAATGACTATATTTTGAAAGGGTAATTTCTTTACCTCTTCTTCCAACTCACCCTTGATTCGAGGATAGAAAAACCTAGAACCTGAATTTGCACCGGAGGAGGATACCAAAAAATATTGGGCTACCTTATTACCAGACGCCATTTGTGCAAATTGAAATTGATATGTATAATCTACGGTATATTGTGCTTCCTGCGAGCCTGCGGTTTTAATGGTGGTTCCCATACAAGAAAAAACCACATCGCCTGTTACTTGTTTTTGGAAGGAGACTGGTTCATTAAAATCAACAATATTAACGGTGAGTTTAGGATGATTAATGGCCACCGGTCTACGTACAAATATTTTAACCTCCTTGATAGTCGAATCGGATAATAATTGATTAACCAAATGGCCTCCTACCAACCCGGTAGCCCCTAAAACAATAGCAATTTTCTCCTTCTCCATTTTGTTTTATTTATGCAAAACTAATTCTGCACAAATCTAGTAGCTAAACCTCTAATTCTTTAAACATTTTTCACTTATAGTGAATCACAAATCACGGATGAAACAATTACGCCCCACACTATTTGGAATTAATTTACGCGATTTTTAGTTTCGCATCTTCAGAATTTAACACGGTATGTATTCTTATTTGGTACTTCAGGACCCCGGTCATAACAAGGTCTACTTTGAACAATCAAAACAATTGGCATTGGCCGAATTGACCTTAACCTGTGAAAAGTTTACGGAGCAATGTTCGGATGTAGCTATTCTTCATATTGCAGGAATTCGATATTTATCTTTTAAAAGTAATGCTGAATTAGAGGCAAAAAGCTTGGAGCTTCTTTCGCAAATGTCTTTTGCCTTTGCGCTTTATGAACAGAAAGATTCAAATGGCAGAGAAGTTCTTATTCCAATTTCTAAATCATTTGTTCCAAACGTTGACCCTAAAATTTCTAGTATCCTAAAATATCCTGGTAAAACCAACGAGTTGTTTACCCGCATGATGATAAACATTGCCCGATTAACAGGTAAACCAAGCAAAGGAACACCAAGGTTATTTGACCCTATTGCAGGAAGAGGTACCACCTTGTATGAAGGTATGATTTACGGTTTTGATGTTATTGGAATGGAGATCAAACCGCAGCCCGTTCAAGAGGCTACCCAGTTTTTAAAAAAGTATTTTGAAACAGAAAAAATCAAACATAGATTTGATAAATACAAGCTTAAAGGAAAGTCGAAAAACCCAACCGTTCAAAAATTAGAGTTTGTTTATGCCAAAGACAAACAATTATTCAAAAATCCAGTAAACCAGAAAAAAGTAAGTTTTATTGAAAGCAATTCGGCTTTGGCAAATGAATATTTTAAATCGAATTTATTTGACTTTATTGTAGGTGACCTTCCCTATGGTATTGCCCATAATAATGCCAGCAAATCTATCAATAACTCCAGAAACCCTTACACCTTTTTAAAGGACAGCCTAGACAGCTGGTTAGATGTTTTAAAACCCGGAGGAACTATTGTTTTGGCTTGGAATTCATTTTTATTGGATATGGAAAATATGCGTGAATTAATGGAAAGTCATGGTTACCATACCTTAAAGGGTGGTGCTTTTGATCAATTTGAACATATGGTGGATAGAAGCATAAAACGAAATGTAGTTGTGGCTATAAAAAAATAACTACTTCAACAGTGCGTTAAACTCTAAGGCTTTGGAAATCCAAAACTCTAAATCTTCTTCCAAATCAAATCCGTCAGGATCAATAAATAAAAAGCCTCGCATAACAGAACCTGTAAAATCCATTACCCTGCTCCCTCTAACGTTCAGTAAATCCTGGTAAGGCAATTTCCCTACTCTTACCATTAGCCGATCTTGTTGGGTCTTTTTATCAATGTCAACCCCCAAACACATTTAGTTATTGACCATAAAAATCAACCCGCCCATCATTTTTCGTTCTTCCACACCAAAAACTTGCGAAAGTTGATTACGCACACGGTATGCTAAAAATTCATTGTAGGCCATAAATAGTTTTAGTCAAAAATAATGTTTTACTACTTCCTTTTATGAAAACCCATGGGTTCCCAAATCAATCGAACAAAAGAACTAAACCTTTCATTTTCCCGACTAACCGGGATACCTGCAACAATACCTACCAAGAGGTTTTCTGTAATTCCTACTCGCATTTGTGGTCGAATGGTCATATCAAAATCGCCTTGATCAAACTGCTGATTAAATTCCACCCCAATAAAATTGCTCGTGCCAGGAATCATATAGTGCGCACTTGCATTTAGCTCATAACTTGAGTGCCAGATATTGTCATTAATATGTTGTTCAAAAACAGGCCCCGTATAAACTCTGTCTCTTATACACATCTCCGAGCCCACGAGACTCCTGAGCATCTC
>CAJXPI010000040.1 GCA_913057875.1 uncultured Flavobacteriales bacterium | reverse complement strand
TACACAGAGTAGATCGTCGGCAGCGTCAGATGTGTATAAGAGACAGATCTAACACTAAGGGTAGAGCTTGTAGCGAATCCGTTTCTTGTTCTGATAAGTATTCATATTTCTCCATTTGAGCAAAAACCACATTCCTTCTACTTAATGCATGATCAGAATGTAGTCTTGGATTATAATACGTATTGGCCTTTAACATGCCTATCAAAACCGCTCCTTCCTCAATACTCAAACCTTCTACATTGGTATTAAAATACAATCGAGATGCAGAGCCAATTCCATATACATTTTCACCGAAGGGAATGGTATTTAAATACAAAGCCAGAATTTCTTCCTTGTTATACACTTCCTCCAATCGATTTGCCAACAACGCTTCTTTAGTTTTATTGACTAACATGGTCAACGGCCCAAAACTTTTGCGCCCGTACATGTTTTTCAGGAGCTGTTGCGTAATGGTGCTTCCGCCTCCTGAACTTTTATCATTCAGTAAAATGGTCTTAAATAATACTCGAACCAAACTTCTAGAGTCTACCCCTTCATGCTCAAAATATCGGGCATCTTCGGTGGCCACTAAAGCGTTTATTACATAGGGCGGAATTTGCTCATAGGTAACATTGGTTCTATTCTCGGCAAAAAACTTTCCTATCAATTGATTATCGGAGGAGTAAACTTGAGTAGCTACGTGGTTTTTAAATGCCTTAAGTTCCTTTTTGCTATATAGATGGCCAAATACCTCAAAGTTTACCGCAGTAACGAAAAGAATAAAAGCAAGAATGCCACTTATTAGAATAATAAATCCCCATTTTAAAATCCGTCTTGGCATATTTAATAAAAAATTTGAAATGGTAAACGATAGCGGAGTAAAGATATTTTTTTTGAAGCGATAAAAAATGTTAAGGCAAAAAAAGTCCCGTTTCCAAAAGAAACAGGACCATTAAAGTTTTCATTGGTTTATTGTACAAAAACACGTTTAGTAAGGAGTTCTCCATTCACACTTACGCATTTCACAAAATAAATTCCCGCTTCCAAATTATGAATTGAAATACTGCTATTGCGACTATTCACCTGCTTGGACAAAAGTTGTTGACCACTCACGCTAAACACCTCCATTTGTGAAACCTGCACCTCGAAATCATCAAAAAATAGCGTTTTATCATTTACCCAAACTCTCCCATCAAAGGATAATTCGGGAGCATCTTCTACATAAACCGGATGTGTTATTACTTCTAAATAAAAACGTTCTGCAAAAACACCCGTTGAATCTAATTGAATGGCTTGTGGCACATCTTTATACAATTTTTCTCTTGTACTTAATACGGAATCTACCAAAAAGACTTCTTTGTTACCTAAATAATTAAGTACCGAATCTAAAGTTATGTAATGCTGAGAGGTATCTGTGGTAGCTACTAGTAATTCAATGTAGTAGGTTTCTCCATTTAAACGTGGGGCTAAACCCTGAATAGTATAAGGTACACTATCAATTACAGATGCAAATAAAACGCCATTTCCAGCAGGATTAAACCTAGCATCGTACAATAAATCAACACTGTCGGTTGCTTTTTGGTGATGCCCCACTAAAATCTGATCGTAGTTAAAACTATCCGTGGTTAGGGTAAACCATGCGCGCTCTAGTGCTTCTGAATGTAAATCATAGGATTGAGATTTTGGAACTAAATCCTCTCCTTGTCTCAATCGCATGTTATTGTTAAAATGCAAATCACGCACGGCAGTTGCATTACCTTGTCCTTGACCTCCGCCATCATTACCAGATGTGGTTACCCAAAAACCCGAACAAGAAGGGATAACCCCATCAAATGGTTGAGAATTCGTTAAATCTTCTCCACCGCCCTGATCCGGTTTTTTCTTAATGTAGGTTGCGCCCATTGGATTCCATACTAAGTAATTTGCAAATTGGTCATACGGAGATTCTGTATCTTCCACCCATAGATAAATCCCATCGGTCAATATCCCATGTTTTCCAGCATTTTCTTCCCAAAATTCAAAACAATCTAATGAACTTGGGTATGGATTCCCAATCATATTCCAGTCATCCCCATACCAATATTCCGTATCACCTTCAGCAGTTGTGGAAACTTGAACGGTAATATCTCCGTTGTTTACAACACCTTCAAATTCTCTAGTAAAAGAAGCCGAACTATTTGGACCGGGAACAAAATAACCGCGCCCAATATCCATATTACCATTTCCTCCTGGTATTACATCATTTACTCCAAAAGTTACTGGATTTCCTAAACAAGTGGTTTGATGCCCTACAGAATAATCATATTTCCACACCTGGTTTTCAGAGTCAAAAACAAACATATCGCATGGGTTAGTTTGCTGGAATATATTCTCTAAATGCTTACCACTTTGAACTGGGCTAGACCAAATATTATATTTAAAATCTTTATGCTGTCCTTCTCGTTCTACTTTAAAGTTCCCCGAGTTAATTAACGCACAATTTAAACGTTGAACTAGGCTTCCCTTATTTTTAATAATAAAATTGCCTCCATTAACCAGTAAATTACAAACATCCACGTAATCATCAGCTTCCACATTTACTTCATAATCACCAATAATTAAAAGGCCGGCATTAATGTTCCCGTTATTGGTTGAATAATCGCCAGAAATAGAAGCATATTCATTACAACTTCTTGGAGGCCTGCCTTTACTCCAATTAGATCCATCCCAAACATTTAGATTTCGAGTTGACAAATCCACAGTGGAACTACTTGTTGTTACGTCAATTGTAGTCCCATTTATTGATGATAAATTTGAAAATACACTCGCATTTGTGAAATCTAAAACACCTTGACCATAAATACTGGTATTTGTTAGAACCACCGAACCATTCGCTACTATACTTCCAATAACCAAAATCTGAGAATTATCAAAAGTAATTGCCCCGGTTATATTCAGCTCTCCACTCGATAAAATAACTAACCCTGCATTAGAAAAATTGTAAGATCCATTAATGGTTACCGTACCGGAATCAATTTCCATTCTACCATTAAACTGAGTAAGTTGAAAATTAATATCATGACCAACCAGAAGATTGTCATCTTCTGCATTACCTAATGGTTGGCAATTGCAAGGAGTAACTGCATCTAAGGACCATTCTCCTCCATTACCCACATCAACGGTATAATAGGTAGTGGCCAAAAGAGACGGAAGAACGCCAAGTAGGAATAGAGCGGAAAGAAGAAACTTTTTCATTTTTTAGAAATTTCTTTCTAAAGTACAGATTCCTGATATTTAATCCAAGCCTCTAATTCTTCTCTTTGCTCTTCACTTAACTTTGATTCTGAATGCATGATTAAGTAACTTTCTAAAGGCATTTCACCTTCCTCAACTTCCTCCTCAATTTCGTGTAATTTTTTCGCTTTTCTTTTCTCTGAGAAAGTTCCCCATTCCGAAAAGTTTAATTCTTCTCTTCCTTCATGAATATGATCTCCAACCCACCAAGAAACTGGCGCTATTTGACTGTACCACGGATAGGTAGTTTGGTTAGAATGACAATCATAACAAGAGGTTCTTAAAGTGTTAGCTACACTTTCAGGTGGGTTTGTAATAGCAATAAAATCATTCTCAATCATTGACTCTGGTTGAGTATAATCAATTCTAAAAAACTGTAAAATCGCAAAAACGATAACTATTCCAATAAGTATTTTTCTTTTCATGCCACAAATGTAGCCAATACGCAAAAAGATACTAGGACTTAAAGAAATCAATCAAGTGAAATACCGACTTTTGGGTAGCCAATGGTAATGAACTATCAGAAAACGGATGTCCACCCCCAAAAGAATGATTTGCATTTTCAATTACCACTAACTGAGATGTTGTACCTAACTCGTTCAATTTCTCGGCTTCAGATAATAAAACCGTCTCGTCTTTTTCTGCGTGAATAATTAAATAAGGTTGTTTAATGTTTTGAACCGTTAAATGGGGTGCAAACCTTTTCTCATTATCCAGATAATCTTGAGCTAACGAAAAATAGAGAGGCATTTCTTGCTGGGTTCTGCCATTCATAATATGACAAACACCTTTATCCTTCCAGTAAGCAAGTTCCTTTTCGGAGTATCTCACTAAATTGCCAACTCCAGAAAGAGTAGCTACTCGTGAAACCCTTGGATCTTCATTGGCGGTTACTAATGCAATAGCTCCTCCCCTAGAATGAGCCAAAAGATTAATTTGGTTGAAATCAATATGGGAGCTAAGGCTCTGCTCATTTTCTATAAAGTTCAAAACGTCCTGAACATCCTGTGCTTCAATAGAAAAAGTATTATTACCAAATGCTTCTAAATCGGAAAAATTATTGGGGGTTTGTGGGGTTACGCCATTATGCGAAAAATTCATGCGTAAAACATGAAAGTCTACATCCGAGAGTTCTTTGGCTAAAAGAGGCCAATGTCCCCAATCTTTAAACCCTTTAAATCCATGTAAAAAAATGATTACAGGCCCCTTTTGCTTTTGATTACCAAAATGAAAATCAAAAGTAATGGGTAACCCGGAAGTGCCTACAATTTCAAAACTTTTCAAGACGAAAAATTTTATTCATTCTCGCAGCTTCCAGCTCCGCCACAGCCACAATCAACACCCTCTTTAACAAGGTATGGATTCTTACTTGCACAAGTGCCCGCAAATTCGCCATCTTTTTTTGCTAAAATCTTAATACCTAAGCCTGCAAAGGCTAAAGCCATTAAAGAAACTGAAAGTAAAATTAATTTAAGTACCATGTTGCAAATGTACGGAATAATAAAAGTTTAAACGTGACATATAACACATTTTAGAATATTAAACCAGGAAATAAAAAGCCACTATAAGTAAGTTTTCTATTAACCTCAAACACTGGATAAATAGTAATTTTGTGGAAACAAAACGTGGTATGGATAATAGACTAGTAGCTTTTGAAAGACTGTTGAATATAATGGATGATTTACGTGCTAAATGTCCATGGGATATGAAGCAAACTTTAGAATCTTTAAGATATTTAACTATTGAAGAGACCTACGAACTTTCAGATGCTATTCTTGAAAAAGACTATGAGGAGTTAAAGGGTGAAATTGGTGACATCATGTTGCATATGGTATTCTACAGCAAAATTGCCAGTGAAACCAATAAATTTGATATTACGGATGTTTTAAACGCCATAAGCGATAAATTGGTAAGAAGACACCCTCATATTTACGGAGATGTAAAGGTTCAGGACGAAGAGGAAGTAAAACGCAATTGGGAAAAAATTAAGCTTAAGGAAAAGGGACGTAAAACCGTTTTACAAGGAGTTCCAAAATCTTTACCGGCCATGGTTAAAGCTAATAGAATCCAGGATAAGGTTCGTGGTGTTGGGTTTGACTGGGAACACGACCATCAAGTTTGGGATAAGGTAAAAGAAGAAATTTCGGAATTGGAAGTCGAGGTTTCAAAAGGTGCCGCTCAAGACAAGATTGAAGATGAATTTGGAGATGTATTATTTTCTTTAATCAATTACGCTCGTCACATAAAAGTAAATCCTGAAGACGCCCTAGAACGTACCAATAAAAAATTCATCAAACGCTTTAATTACCTAGAACAAAAAAGTAAGGAGTTGGGTAAATCTTTAGACCAAATGACTTTAGCCGAAATGGACGTTTATTGGGAAGAGGCGAAAAAACAATAATTTAAGCCACAGAACCCTCAATTTTCGTTTCATTCCCCAATTCTACCAATCCATTTATCTGTTTTAAATGATGGGCGTAATGGGAGCTAAAAAAATCAAGTAATTGAGAAAGGTTTAAATAACCCGTTCTTGGATGTTTCATTATTCCTTTCTCCAATACATCTGGTGCTTTACTACTAAGGCTTTCTAGATTTGCTCTACAATCCTCCCATCTATTTTTTAATTCAGTAAATGAAGTTTTCTTTTTAGGAGATGTCATTTCTGAGGCTTTAAATTTTAGGTTAAAACCTAGTAGAGCATTCATTACTATCAATTTCAATTTTCCAGAAATAGATACAGAGTGGAGTAAACTAGGATCCTGCACTTTTTTTAAAGCATAATTCACTGAGAGTTCCTCACTTGTAATAATATGGTCTAAAATTTCACCAATAGACCAAGAATTTTCAGAAATGGAAAAATTAAACTGCTCGTCTGTCAGAGATTCTATTTTATGTAACAAACTTATTCTCTGCGCTTCAAGTGTGGCAATTTTGGAATCTTTCAATGGTAATAGTTTTGCACAAAAAAAAGAAAAAATTTCATTTGCATAGAGCTATTAAATTTAAATTTGGCCTTGTGAAAGCATTTTTCAAATCAATTCTTCTTGTAATACTTTGCGTAGCTACTATTGCTCCTCAATTGCGAGCGAAAATTGTTTACGATACCCTGAGCTTCTATAATCCACAAAATTCTAAAAAAGAAAATATTCTGGGCTTTGAAAATGCCATTCAAACCAAGGCCAACAGTTCTTTTGAGGTTGCTTTTGATATAAGTAACTCCTTTTTAGATTATGCACATGATATAAAAGATTCTACGGTATTAAGTCATGCATTACATCAAAAAGGATTAATGCATTTCCAAGACACTAAACACGACTCCTCCTATTACTATTTAAACAAGGCGCTTGACATTGCTAAATCTAAAAATGACACAACGGCTCAAATAAACATTGAACGTTCCATTGGCGCTGTTTTTCTTTCCATTCGTAAACGTGATCAGGCGTTAATATCTTTTAACCACTCCTATGAATTAGCCCGATCGACATCCGATAGTATTAACATGGCAAAGGCACTTAACAATTTAAGTATTTTAAGTACCCAGTCCAAAGATTATGCGAATGCGCTTCGTTACCTTAATAGAGCTTTAGATCTAAAAATTGCCTTTGCACCCAAATGGGAACAAATTTCCACCCTTATCAATATTGGCCATAACTACAAACTGTTAGGGGATTACAAAAAAGCAATAGAATATCTAAACCGAGCAAAAAAGTTGGCAGTGGAATATGATAAACAAATGCAATTGGCAGAAGTATGGTTTCACTTAGCTAAAGTTTATCAGGCCCTAGGAGAAATAAAAGCTGCAGATGAAAATTTCCAAAAGTCTATGAATATTTCTACAAGTATTAATGACTTTGGCCATTTAAAAATTACCGTTAAAAACTACGCTGAGTTTTTAATGGAGTTAGAAAGGTGGAAAGAAGCCGAAGCTAATTTGGAAGCTGTTTTATCTGAATTAACGGAAAAAGATCATCCCGTTCTTTTATCTGAAATTTATTTTGATCTTGGAAAAATCGCTTACGAAACAAAAAATAATTTGAAGGCCCAAGTGTGGTTAAATCAATCGGTTAGTATTACGGGGGTGGCTAATGAAGAAACCTTACAAAAATCATATAATCTTCTCGCCAATATTTCTTATAAAGCTGGAGATTATGAAATGTCATATCATTACTTAAGGTTTTCCAATATAATGTCCGACTCCATCATTTCCATCGAAAAAACGGCAAAACTTGACGAACTATTGGTGAAATATAATTCTTTAAACGACAAAAAATCTATTGAACAACTCTTAGAAATAAGCGAATTAAGAGAACAAGAAAAAGAAAAAAGTAAGTTCTACTTCTTAATCACTTTCACCTTATTTGCCATTACTCTTTCGGTAGCCATAGCAATGGCCCGTCAGGCAAGAATTAGACATAAACAATCTATCGAGTTAAAAGCACAAATTGATGATAATTTACGCAAAACACAAGACTTGATGCGCGCGCACTCTATGGCTGAAGAAGCCTTAAAAGTGAAGTCAGAATTTATTGCCATGGTTTCCCATGAAATTAGAACACCAATGAATGCTGTTATTGGTATGAGTTCATTACTATCGGAAACAGAACTGACGGAACTTCAAAGAAATTATCTGAATAATATATCTATTAGTAGTAACAATCTATTAATTCTTTTAAATGATATTCTAGACTTTTCAAGAGTAGAAGCCAAAAAAGTAAATATCAAACTCCAACCTTCCGATTTGAAAAAAGAACTTACGCATGTAGTGAACATGTTTGAGCCCTTAGCCGTTGAAAAAGGATTAGACCTAAAGGTAGATATTGATAAAAATATTCCTTCCGTTGTATTTATTGATGCTCCACGTATTAGGCAAGTGGTGGTTAACCTATTGAGTAATGCCATCAAATTTACCCATAAGGGATATGTACATTGGAAAGTTTTCGTTATCAAAACAGAACCTACACTTAATGGCGAATTAGTTACCATTCGCTTTGAAGTTGCTGATTCAGGAATTGGGGTTCCTAAAGAAAAACAAAAAGAAATTTTCTCTTCCTTTAACCAATTAGATTCTAAGGTAAGTCGTCAATATGCGGGTGTTGGACTAGGCTTATCTATTTCGCAAGGTATTTTAGGAATGATGGGGACTCAAATTAATTTAGAAAGTGAATTTGCGAAAGGCTCTACTTTTTGGTTTGAACTAAAAGTAAAGTCAGAGAAAGAAACAAAGAAACCTATTACCTCATCCAGTAAAACGAAAGTGAAGTTTGATAAAGAGTTAGGTTTAAGTTGTCCATTAAAGATATTAGTAGCTGAGGATAACGAAATCAACCAAAAACTAATAAAAATTAACTTGAACAAAATGGGGTACAACCCAATAATTGTATTCAATGGTCAAGAAGCTTTAGATCAATTAAAAATTCAAGAATTCGACTTAATTTTTATGGATGTGCAAATGCCGGTAATGGATGGCGTAACCGCTACTAAAGAGATTGTTCGCTTATACGGTAATACCAAACCTGTGATTATTGCGGTTACAGCAAATGCCATGGGCACTGATAAACAATCATACATTGAAGCGGGTATGGATGACTACATTTCCAAGCCATTCACCACCAAAGAAATTGAAAGCTGTTTACGTACTTGGTATGTGCACTTGAACGGCTAAACTTCCAGCACCTCTAGACTTCCAGTATAAATCAAAATAGCTCTTACCTTGGCATTACCCATTTCTAATAAATGATTTTTGTACGTTAAAATCTGCTGATCGTGTTGAGGTTTTCGCATACCAGTTTTAAAATCAATCACCACCACTTCTTCTCCGTCAAAAACCACACGATCTGGACGCAACAAATCACCATTAGGCAAAATAATCTCCGCTTCATTTTTAACCGTTGTTCCATTCTTAAAAAAGGGTTTCACGTCTTCGTGGTGTAAGACTTGGGCAATTTCCTTTCGAACTTGTTCCACCTCCGTTGTATCGATATCTCCGCCTTGAACTAATTTTTCAATGGCCGTTTCTAAATCGCTTTCCGAGTGAATAAAAGAAAATGCTTTATGCACCAAATTCCCATAATTCCGCTCTCCCGAATCATCCATCCATTTCAGGTAATTCTTCTTCACCTTCAATTTTTCTCGATACAGTGAATTTTTGCTATTCTTCAATTTAACCACATCTGTTGATGCATCCATTTTTTGCCTTTGTACTGGAAGGGCTTTACCAAACGAAAGAGTTTCCATTTCTATTTTCTCCGTTGAATCGTCATAGGTAATATGAAAATCATCACCCGTACTCAAATCCTCTAAAGTGGGAAAGACTTCTTTAAAGAAGTTCTTTTTTGGTTCGCTGGTCATCACATACAAACGATCTGCCGGACGGGTAAACGCTACATACAAAGCATTAAAACTATCTACCAACAAACGTTGATATTCCAGTTCATAATCTTTTTCAAAATGCGTTCCTTTTAGTTTTTTATCACTTACTGGAACCATCATTACGGGTAATGGGTCTTCATTCGGAATATCAACCCACATGGTGTGCGAGTTATGTTTAATGGGCCAGTTTCCTTGCGCCAAAATAACCACTGGCCAATCCAAACCTTTTGACTTATGAATGGTCATTACATTCACAGCATCCACATCTTCTGGTATTTGAATACTCAACTTATCCTTTTGGCCTTCCCAATCATCCAGTAAATCATAAATTCCAATCCCAGATTTTTGAGATAAATTAAATACATAATCCATCCAAGCAGCTAGCCTATTGTCTTGCATTTTTTGCAACCCAAAGACCTCTAAAATGGCTGATACCATTTCGTATAATGGAAGTGCTAGAATTTCATTCCTTTCCAGTACCACACCCCACTCTGCTAATATTAATTTAAATCGGGTTTCATTCCGTTTTTGGGGTTCATTAATTACTGAGTGAAAATTGTTTTGTGCGTAAACTTCATTGAACTTAATAAGAACATCGCTCATGTAAAAAGGTTCACCGGGGTTATTGAAATAGGCCAATGTACTTTCAACTAATTTTACTAAAGGCGAATTTTTAACCAACAAGCTCTCGCTTGAAATTACATTAATATTACGCTCATTTAAAAACTCCACCAAAGCGGGAGTATCTTTCTTGGATTTAGTAAGGATGGCAATATCTCTTAAGGCATATCCGTCTTCCAGTAAATTTGGAATTAGCTCACCTATTTCTTCTTTAATCGCAACCACAGCCTCAGCTGAAGTCTTCTGATTAAAAAATTTAAACGTTACAAATCCCTTGCTTTCTTTGTCACGAATTTCTTGCTGAACATCTCTGTAAAACTCCTCAATCATTCCTCCAAATGCGCGACTACTATTGGAAAAGAACAGGTTATTAAATTTTACAATATTGGCATTTGAGCGGTAGTTGGTAATCAACCCAGGAACATCTAAATTATTCCCAGTTAAAGAAATCTCCCGATCTGCTACATACGGATCCTTGTATGGATTGTACACATGAGGCAAGTTTTCAAACTGCTCCACAACCCCACCTCTCCATCTATAAATAGATTGTTTGGCATCTCCAACTACTAAACTAGTTCCGCCTTTTGACAGCCCTTCCTCCACCAAAGGCAACATATTATGCCATTGCATTAAAGATGTATCCTGAAATTCATCAAACAAAAAATGCTCGTATCGTTCTCCAAGCTTTTCAAAAATGAAGGGAACCATCTCGTTGCGAGTCACCTCGCCTACCAGTTCCGTAAAATCAGAGATCAAAACCAAGTCATTTTCCTGTTTTATCAACTGCACATATTTATCAATTTCTGACAACAAAGCCACTCGATACATATTGGTTAATAAAAGTTTATGAAACAAATAAGTCTTTTCGTGTTCAGAACGGAATTTCTCAATTTCCTTAATCCAGCCTTCTAATTTACCTCGTCTATCAGTAATTTCAGCCTTTTCAGCTACGGTAGCTTTTCCTGCGGCCCATTTACTGGAATCTTTCTCAAAAAGTTGCTGTATGGTTTTTACCAACTCCGGCTGAAAATCTCGCTGGGTGATCTTTTTAAAGTAATTAACCACTACTCCACTGCTGGCATAAGCCTTCATATTTACTCCGTTAAGCGCAAAGTCATATGCCCCTTTAGCAATTTTGGATAAATGTTTTTCATATACCTTAATTTGTTTTGATAATCGCTCATACTTCTCTGAATACTCCACCAACGAAATTTTCTTAGCTTGATTTAAATAGTACCATTCATGAGTAAGTAACAGTCCTTTAGAATAATCATAAAGGTCTTCGTCAATTTTCCAAGTTTGACCTTCTTCAAACTTAGCATCAATGTACTGTTTTATAAATCGAGTGAGTACCTCATTCACCCCAACTTGATCTAACATTAAATCAACGGCTCTTTTGAGAATATTATCTGCATTCAGCTCTACTTCAAATTGCTGACTCAAGCCCATTTCGGTAGAAAAACTTCTAATAATACGATGTACAAAACTGTCAATGGTACCAACTGAAAAATCACGGTAATTATGTACAATTTTCTTTAAGGTAACCTGAGCTCGTTTTTGTAATACTTCTTCTGAAACCTCAATTTCCTTAGCCAAAATCTTCATCAAGTCTTTTGTTCCTAACTTCATCGGTTGGCGCACTCCGCTCATTTCTTCCAGTGTAAGTAAAATTCGATCAGTCATTTCACTGGCGGCCTTATTAGTAAATGTTATTGCCAAAATATGACGAAAAACCATTGGGTTATCAGTACCCAAAGCTAGTTTTAAATATTCTTTAACAAGGGTGAATGTTTTACCAGAACCGGCCGAAGATTTATAGACTAAAAAGCTCATTAAATAGGATGATTTTAAGAGGGGAAAGATACATGATTCAAAATGTAATTCATTACACCTTCTTCATAATTTAAAATTCATTTTGTCTATTTCACGTCAATTCACATCCTACAAATCCTAATAAATTGGCTTACATAAGATTTCACTTTATATTCGCCAAATCAAGAGAGTTTATGAAGAATATTTTTATCACTGCTACTTTATTTCTATTTACATTTTTAGGACTAAGTCAAGAGAGCTTTTTTAATGATCAGGTAATTGTTTTTGTACATGGTCAGTTTGACATTAACGATGTGCTTTTTGATTTAGAACAAGAATTACCCGAAGCAAAATTTGAATTAAACCGTGTTCTTTCAGCTCGTGCACACGTAAGTTTAGTGGAGTTTAACCCCCATATTCTTACCGTAGCAAAAGCCATGGAAATTCTCAAGCAAGATGATCGCGTTTCTATAGCTCAACCAAATCACAACAACATTAAACAAAGAACTACCACTCCAAACGATTTAGAATATCCGATACAATGGTCTTTAGGCGGAACATCTCCAGCAAGAATATTTGCTCCTGAGGCTTGGAATATTACTACTGATAATGTAACAATGAGTGGTGATACCATTGTAATGGCTGTGGTTGATGGGGGCATGGAGTTAAGTCATGTAGATTTAAATCTCTTCAAAAATATACATGAAATTCCAAATAACGGAATTGATGATGACAACAACGGTTACATTGATGACTATGACGGTTGGAATGCCTATGACCAAAATGGAGTTATTGATCAAGACGACCACGGCACCCATGTTGCCGGAATTATGGGCGCAAAAACGAATAATAATGAAGGGATTGCGGGAATAGTTTGGGGTGGTCAAATCCTTCCGATTTCGGCATCTTCCACTCAGGAAGCAGTAGTCATTGAGGGTTACGGTTATGCCTTAGAACTGCGTTCTAAATATAACGAAACCAATGGCGACTCAGGTGCCTTTATTGTATGTACCAATTCTTCTTTTGGAATAAACTTTGGGGATCCTGCAAACTACCCGGGATGGTGTGCATTTTATGATTCTTTAGGGACAGCGGGTATTATTAACTTAGGTGCTACAAGTAATGCTGGGTTGGATGTAGATGTAGACGGAGATATTCCGACAACCTGTCCAAGTGACTTCATGGTAGCCGTTTCTAATATCAACCAAATTGGAAATTTACTCGGGGGCTATGGAGCTACGCAAATTGATCTAGCAGCTCCTGGAACAGATATTCGTTCTACCGTACTGAATAATGGTTATTCTTTTAAAACAGGGACATCCATGGCAACTCCGCATGTTGCCGGAGTGATTGGTGCGATGTACTCTGCCATGTGTGGATTTGATTTGGAAGACGCCTTAACTAGGCCAGATAGTTTAACACTTTGGGTGCGTCAGAAATTGTTAGAATCAGTAGACACCGTTTCAAATTTAGCTGGGAAAAACATTACCAGCGGGCGACTTAATATGCTCAAAGCGGTAAAATCTGTTCAATCAGTAACTGTGGATATTCCTTATGATAGAACTCTTGCATCCAATAGTACTACACCAGATGGGGCCATACAAGTAAACCCTTCAGGCGGAACTTCGCCATACGAATACCTTTGGGATAATGGGGCAACAACCCCTAATATTACTGGTTTATTACCCGGGACCTATACCGTAACTGTAACGGAAAACTTAAAATGTCACTCAACCGAGACTATTGATCTTTGGACCACAGGAATACCTGAGGTAAACGAAAATGCGTTTCTAGTAGCTCCAAATCCATCAAATGGGCAATTTGAAATTCACTTTGAAAACACCACTAATAAGGCTCATCAGCTTCGTGCATTTGATCAGGTAGGAAAGCTTATTTATGAAAAACAAATTCCTATAAATACCCAACGATTCCTAATTAACCTAGGGGTTGCAAAAGGATTTTACTTTATTCAAATAGGAGATGAAATACCAACAAAAGTATCAGTAAACTAATACCTTCCTTTATACTTTCTTACCCCCCACTCAATGGTAAGTAACAAAAGAATTAAAAAGAAAATCCATTTTTCATGAAGAATAGATTTTTTTGTCTCGCTGGTATACGAAATGGATGGAAAGTTCTTTTTTTCAGAGAATAAATTTTCCAATTCGTTAAACTGACTGGTTAAGAAAAATGCCCCACTCGTGCGTTTTGATAGGTTTTTCAATACCGTAAAATCAGCCGACACTTTTTGCCATTCTACATTTAACTGTTTCACCACAAATTTTCCATTTTTAGTGAAACCTTCACCCGCCAATGAAGTCTTAGCGCTATAAGAATATACACCAGCAGGTAACTGACCTAGATTTAATTCATACACTTCGCCCATTGGGTTAAAAACAAAGTTGAACTCTTCCTCTTTCTCATTAATCAGTTTTAGGCGAACCTCTTGGGTAGAAATCAGTTCATATGATTTATTGTATAGTTCAGCTCTTAAATTTATCTGCTCACCCTCAGTAAACCTTTTCTTTACCGCTATTCTAAATCTACTTTTATCTTCTTTTACAGAAAGGTATTGAACCGTTTTGCTTAACCATTCATCAAACCTTTCATGATTTTGCAACTCTAGGTAATCAAACATTCTCCATTGCCAAATACCTTCCCCCATTAACCATCCCGTTTTTTGATTTTCACGAGTGGTAAATTGCTGTAAAGGATAATCTGAAACTACTGAACCCAAGGTTTGATAAAGAAATACATCTCCATCATTAACTCCAGATATTTCACCATGAGAACAAGTTAATGGCGGGCAATCCTCCAAGAATTCTAATGTGGCCCCAGAAAGTCGAAAGAAACTAAAATTAGGGTTTATCCCCGGGGTCATGGCATTCGTTTTATTACTATTTCCGGAAAGGCTAAAACTAGGTTTAAACCTATTCAAACCAGCCCAAGAAGTAGTACTATTTACAATGGCCCAAAGAGGTACTTTTGTATCCCACACTTTTTGCCAAATAGGCATATTATTTTGGTCTCCAAACCCATGAGCGATAATCAAGTTATAGGAAGACAATACATTATCTAATTCAGAAATGAAGGCAACATTCAACTCCACATTTTCCTTGGCTTCGAGTACAGCCCGAATAGCAGCCACATCGGGATGGGGAGCACTACATAATAATAAAACCTTGTCTCTGTTATCAATCACATCAATTAATACCTCACGTGAATTATTGATCGTATTCAACTCGTTTTCAAAAGTGGTTACTTTAATTTTGTAACGTTGGGTTCCTTCATCATTCGCTGTCAATAAAAATTGTTTTGTAAAGAAAGCATTATCGGTATTAATTTCTAATGTCCTTGTATGTAAAATCTTCCCATTTCTAGATATAGTTAATTCCGCTTTCTCTCCAATTAACTTTTGCGCATTTATATTCACCTCTACTGGAAAATCGTTACCTAAGTATACAATTTCATTACTTCTTAAATTGGCAATTCCAATATCACTTTTTATTGAGCTATCACCTAAGCCCAGGGTATATATCGGATAGGAATCTCTAAAATTGTAATATTTAGGATTTGCCCCGTTATTAAATAATCCATCTGAAGCCAGAATAACAGCTCCAATATTATCTCCAGCATATCTAGCTTCTATCTCATCAAAAACCTTAGAAAAACTTGTACGTTTTTCAGAAAAGGACAAGGAAGTGGAATCAGACAATACTTCTCCACCAAAAGGCATAAACACCACCTCAAAGTTTTCCGAAATTTTCTGATTTAAGTTTTCTAATTCATTTAAATAATCCGTTTGGTAGTACAACGAATCTTTATTGTTAAGTATGGATGCCGAAACATCTTGTGCAATAACAATTACTGGGCTATCGGTTTTCGTAATCCATTTCTGGATCATTGGGTTTAGTAATAAAAAGGCTAATATGAATACGGTTACAAATCGCAGCGCGGAAAGGAAACGCACAATGGTTTTAGAAACATCTGCATTTTTT
This sequence comes from uncultured Flavobacteriales bacterium, assembly GCA_913057875.1. GTDB lineage: Bacteria > Bacteroidota > Bacteroidia > Flavobacteriales_G > Salibacteraceae > CAJXZP01. The sequence continues at coordinate 2,609 of CAJXPI010000040.1, read as the reverse complement.
TTGTTTTTCCAGTATAGAAAAAAGGTGTACAATCCCGCTAGAACTGCACACCCAATAATATACCACGAACTATATTCGGTCGTAATTTCCATTTACCTTAAGTGGTTTATGTCAGCATCGCTCCATCCACGTTGATAGTTTGTCCACTAATGTAAGACGACATATCAGACGCTAAGAATAGAGTTAAATTAGCCACATCTTCTGGAGTACCGCCACGTTTCATAGGAATAGCTTCTCTCCAACCTTGAACCGTATCAGGGTCTAAAGCTCCTGTCATTTCAGTTTCAATAAACCCCGGTGCAATGGCGTTACATCTAATATTTCTAGAACCTAATTCCAAAGCAATAGATTTTGTGAACCCAATAATACCGGCTTTAGATGCCGCATAATTTGCTTGACCAGCATTACCTTTAACACCTACCACAGAGCTCATGTTGATAATAGAACCAGTTCTAGCTTTCATCATCGTGCGCATCACACATTTAGTCATGTTAAATACCGATTTCAAATTGGTATCCATCACTCTGTCCCAATCTTCTTCGCTCATACGCATTAACAAACCATCTTTTGTAATACCTGCATTATTAACCAATACATCAATGGTTCCAAACTCTTTAAGAACCTCTTTTACCAGGTTTTGCGCGGCATCCATATTTGCCGCATCACTTTTATAGGCTTTGGCTTTAACACCCATTGTAATCAAATCGCTTTCAATGGCTTTTGCCTTTTCTTCGCTCGATGCAAATGTGAAAGCTACGTTAGCTCCATTAGAAGCAAAAGCTTCAGCAATTGCCTTTCCAATACCTCTAGTTGCTCCTGTGATAAGAGCTGTTTTTCCAACTAATAATTTCATAAACACAGTATTTTTTGAGACCAATTTTGGGTCTCTCCATTTTTCTGATTAACTGCCAAAAATAACAACAAAACGGTTCAAACCACGATTAATTTCACATAAGTACTAACACCCTTGTAAAGAGTAAAAAGTCATTCTGTTTTTTTGATATAAAAAGCGTAAATCAAGAACTTAAAGAAATTAGATTTGCACCAAAAAAATGACAAGCAAAAAGGTATTAATTATAGCAAGTATTTTAGGTGCCATTGCCGTAATAATGGGAGCCATGGGAGCTCACGCCTTGGAGTCGTTAATTTCTCCAAACTCTTTAAAAAGTTACCTTACTGGAGCTCGGTATAATATGGTCCATGCCATTACCTTAGTTGCATTAGCAGGAAACCAACATCACATCCATCCTAAGTGGTTCAAAATTAGCACCTATACTTTTTTAATTGGAACTGTTTTATTTTCTGGGTCTATCTATCTTTTATCTACGAGTTCAATTACTGGAATTGAAGCAAAATCCGTTCTTGGACCTATTACACCTATGGGTGGATTAGTGTTAATATCTGGTTGGGTAAGCCTTGCAACTGGGGCTTTAAAGGCTAAAAATTGATGTTTGTAACCCCCTAAAAAAAGCTAGCAAATGTCATGGTCTATGTGCAAAAAAATGACAAAGTTTGTCGCTTTATTTTTATCGAAAAATTAGAAACTAAAAACAAATAAAATGACGCAAAATGGTATTAAAAACCCAAGTGCTTCTTTAGAAGATTTGGGAATCAAAAATGCGACTGTAAATTGGAACATTTCTCCAGCTGATCTAGCAAAGAAATCCATCGAACTTAACATGGCTACCGAAAATAGCACTGGCGCTATTAACGTAAGAACCGGAAAATTCACAGGGCGTTCTCCCAAAGACCGTTTCATCGTAAAAGATGCAATTACTGAAGATGCAGTATGGTGGGGAGACATTAACATCCCATTTAGCTCTGAAGCTTTTGACAAGTTATACGATGACGTTGTTGAGTATCTTTCAGGTAAAGAAGTTTGGACTAGAGATGCTTATGCATGTGCCGATCCAAAGTTTAGAATGAACTTACGTGTTACCACTGAATTACCTTGGTTAAACATGTTTGCCTCCAACATGTTCTTACGTCCAACGGAAGAAGAAATTCTTTCCTTTGATCCGGAATGGAACGTTATTGATGCTCCTGGGTTTGAAGCAGACCCCGCAATTCACGGCACTCGTGAAAAGAACTTTGCTATTTTGAACTTCACAAGAAAAATCGCTATCGTTGGTGGTACAGGTTATACAGGAGAAATCAAAAAAGGTATTTTCTCTGCATTGAACTTCATTTTACCCCACCAAAAAGATACATTGTCTATGCACTGTTCTGCTAACGTGGGTGAAGATGGTGATACCGCAATTTTCTTTGGCCTTTCAGGTACTGGAAAAACAACTTTATCAGCTGATCCAAAACGTAAGTTAATTGGTGATGATGAGCACGGTTGGTCTTCTGAAAACACGGTATTCAACTTTGAAGGTGGATGTTACGCTAAATGTATCGATTTATCAGCTGAAAAAGAACCAGATATTTTCGCTGCAGTGAAGCCAGGTGCTTTGTTAGAAAACGTGGTATATAAAGAAGGTACTAACGAATGTGATTACGAAGATGGATCTATTACAGAAAACACACGTGTTTCTTACCCACTTCATCACATAGAGAATACACAAGCTGTCTCTTATACACATCTGACGCTGCCGACGATCTACTCT
>CAJXPI010000039.1 GCA_913057875.1 uncultured Flavobacteriales bacterium | reverse complement strand
GATGCTCAGGAGTCTCGTGGGCTCGGAGATGTGTATAAGAGACAGGATATAATAAGCAATACCTTCATTGAAGGTAACAAAGCGCACTTAACCTTGCGCAACAAAGTGTATTTTTGCCCCTGGAAATTCATATCCATGAAATCAAAAAAATACACAATGGCAGAAATTATTGTCCTTATTCTAATAGGGATTGCAGGTGGTGTGCTGAGCGGAATGTTTGGTGTAGGTGGCGGAGTAATAATTGTCCCTGCCTTTGTATTTTTCTTAGGGATGTCGCAACACGAAGCGCAAGGCACCAGTTTGGGCTTAATGCTTTTTCCTATTGGAATTCTTGCCGCATACAATTACTATAATTCCGGGCAAATGGATATCAAGGCCGGACTTATTGTAGCAGCGGCATTTGTTATTGGAGGTTATTTTGGTTCTAAAATTTCTTTAGGAATTGATCAAAGCACACTGAAAAGAGTATTCGGTGTTTTAATGTTATTGATTTCCTTAAAACTAATTTTTTCCAGTAAATAATGATTTCAAAAGCACGCATACTGGAATTGGCCTCCTCCAAATTACCGCAAGTAATTAAACAACGTAGGCACTTACACCAGCACCCAGAATTATCTTTCAAAGAATTTGAAACATCTAAGTATATCGCAAAACAACTAGATGAAATGGGAATTCCTTACCAAACAGGTTTTGTGGAAACTGGAATTGTAGCTCATATTAAAGGTAAGAATCCAGATAAAAAATCTTTTGCTCTACGCGGAGATATGGATGCCTTGCCTATTCATGAAAAAACAGATTTACCTTTTGCTTCTGTCAACTCTGGAATCATGCACGCTTGCGGCCATGATGTACATACCAGCAGTGTTCTAGGAGCTGCAGCCATATTAAATGAAATCAAAGACCAATTTGAAGGAACTATCAAATTAATATTTCAACCGGGCGAAGAAGTTTTACCTGGAGGTGCATCTTTAATGATTAAAGAAGGAGCGCTGCAAAATCCTGCACCTGCGGGAATAGTTGGGCAACATGTTTATCCACAATTTGAAGCCGGTACAGTGGGTTTTAGAAAAGGAATGTACATGGCTTCCTGTGATGAAATCCATTTAAACGTAAATGGCAAAGGAGGTCATGCTGCGGAACCGGATCGAATTACCAACCCTATTATCATGGCTTCAAAAATTATTTTGAGGTTGAATGAATTAAATGAATTGGGTAAGGAAGCTAAAATCCCTACCATAATTTCTGTAGGATTTGTAGAAGGTCTGGGCGCCACCAATGTAGTACCAGATCAAGTTTACATTCAAGGTACATTTAGAACCATGAATGAAGAATGGCGGGCTACCATTCACCAAAAAATCCAATCCATTTGTGATGACCTTGTGTCCGAAATGGGGGGATCAGTCACAAATAATCTTACCAAAGGTTATCCCTACTTAGAGAATGATATAGATCTTACTACTAGAGCGCAACAATATGCGGTGGATTTGCTAGGTAAAGAAAACGTTATTGACCTAGATTTGAGAATGGGAGGAGAAGATTTCTCATATTACACCCAAGAAATTCCCGGTTGTTTTTACCGCCTGGGAACTAGTGAACCAGGTAATCCTTCATCGGGATTACATACGTCTACATTTACAGTGGATGAAAGTGCATTAAAAACTGGTATGGCACTTTTATCTTGGATAGCTTTGCACGAATTAAATCACACATAAAATGTTAAAGTCAACAACTACTTTTTCTTTAATGGTAATCTCCATTTTTCTCATTTCCTGTAAATCAGAAGTAACCCAAAAATGGGAAGAAACCATGAAGATACATGACGAGGTAATGTTAAAAATGGAATACACAAGTGAAATGAGTCGGAAAATTTCCGGCCTTTTGGAACATGGTCAAAAGGCGGACTCAACAAGCATTTTATTCCAAAATCAGGACACGTTAAGACAAGCTATCGAAATTTTAGAGCAAGCTGACATTGAAATGATGGATTGGATGGCTAATATTCAAAAACCTCGTAAAGGGGATGACCAAGACTCTATCATCCAGTACCTAGAAGATGAGAAAATTGCCATTTTAGTGGTAGGAGACCACATGAATGCAGCCATTAAAAATGCTCAAGGTGTTATTTCAAGTTTAGAAAAATAAGCCATGAAATTTCCACAAGTCATATTTCTACTAGGGACAATTTCCCTTTTAAATTCCTGTATTGAACGTGTTCAAAAAAAGGATAAGTTAGAGGTATACGGTTCAACTGAGATTTTAGTAACCAATGAGCATGGAGAAGAAGTAATTGAAAATGTCACTTTGCATATTGACAGTTTTGAGGTGGTGAATCAAGACAGCCAAATTGTGACTGCAGCCAATTTCAAAGGCAAAATTTACATCGTAGACTTTTTCTTTACGCATTGTCCAACCATTTGCCCGGTAATGACCAAAAACATGGCAAAAATCTATGATGCGTATGAGGAGGATAACCAAGTCCTATTTTTATCACATACCATTGATTTTAAAAACGACACCATTCCGCAGCTAAAAAAATACGCTAATAAAATTGGTATCTCATCCAAAAAATGGCACATGGTTTATGCGGGTAAGGAAAACACTTTCGATTTAGCTAAACAATACATGGTAAGCGCTGCCGAAGACCCAAATTCACCGGGTGGGTATATGCATAGCGGTGCCTTTATTTTAATGGATGGCCAACATAGAATTCGAGGCTATTACGATGGCACTTTAGAAGAGGATACCGAACAGCTTATAGCAGATATTAAGGTTTTAAAAAAGGAACAAAATGAACGTTAATTTAAGAGTAGTCATTTTAAGCAGCTTTGTTCTTATTCTGTTGGCCTTAATGATTTTCAGGTCTTGTTCTCGTCCACCTCAAAAAGGAAAGGTAGTATACCAAAACCATTGTGCCAGTTGCCATGGTAATGAAGGAGAGGGTTTTCGTAATCTAATTCCACCACTAACAGATTCTAATTACTTGGATGCAAACCAAGATAATTTTGCGTGTATTGTTGGGTATGGTATGGATCAAGAAGTTATTGTAAACGGAACCAGTTACACGCAACCAATGGCTGGAATTGAACAACTTACCCCCACTCAAATTGCCAATGTTGCCAATTACGTTTATGGACGCTGGAGCACCACCAAGAAAAAATTCACTCCAAAAGAAATAGAAACACTTTTAGGTAATTGTCAGTAAGAATCAAATTACTACATTTGTGACATCATAAAAAACTAGTCATGGTAAGCAACGATTTTAAAGAAGAAAAAGACTCATTATTAAACCAAATGTTTGACTCTTCAGTGAGTGGATTTGGTATTTTTTGGGTAGTAATGGCATTAGTAACTGTTTTCTCAGTAGTAGCAGGTATTATTGCGTAATTACTTCTTCGTAACGATATTAAAAAAGGAGGCCGATAGCCTCCTTTTTTTGTTTCTCAACTTTTCTTTTTACATCCTTTCCTACTACATTTTTCCATGATGATTTTTCGTATTTTTGCCGCTCAAAATTTTAAAAACAAATTATGGCAGGTGCAGAATTTTTTGGCGCAGAAGAACGCAAAGAAGTAAATGAAGTTTTAGATACTGGAATCTTATTTAGATATGGATTTGACGAAGCCCGCAAGGGAATGTTTAAAGCCAAAGAATTAGAAGCGGAGGCCGCTAAATTTACCGGGGCAAAATATGCACATGCGGTATCAAGTGGATCGACTGCAGTGACCGCTTCATTAGTGGCAGCGGGAATTGGTTTGGGTGATGAAGTTATCGTTACTCCATTTACCTACGTAGCAACCGTTGAATCCGTTTTATTAGTAGGTGCCCTTCCTGTTTTTGCAGAAATTGATGAAACTTTGTGCTTGAGTGCTGAAGGAATAAAAGCGGTGCTAACCCCAAAAACTAAAGGTATTGCATTAGTGCACATGTGTGGTGCTGCTGCAGATATGGATGCTATTATGCCCATCGTAGAAGAAAACAACCTAATCCTAGTAGAAGATGCAGGTCAAGCTCTAGGCGCTTTTCATAAAGGTACTTCGGTAGGTCTTTTTGGTAAAACCGGATGTTTCTCTTTTGACTTCTTTAAAATCACTACTGCTGGAGAGGGTGGCGTGTGTATCACAAACGATGAAGCCGCATATAATCATATGGCTGAATATTCAGACCACGGACACACCCATCTTGGTACTAATAGAGGCATGGAAGATCACCATATTATTGGCACCAACTTCCGTTTAAGTGAAACCAATGCAGCTATTGGGAAAGTACAAATGCAACGTATTGAAACCATTCGTAATAACAACAAAAAGCACAAAGCCATTTTAAAAGATGCATTAGCTCAAATTGAAGGGATTACTTTCCGTCATATGCCAGACCCTGAAGGTGATTCAGCTACATTTTTAAACTTCTTTATGCCTACCACTAAGCTTTCTCAAAAGCTAATGGCCCAATTTGCTGAAGATGGATTAGCTGGATTTAATTACTGGTATACCAATATGTATCATTTTATTAACCAATGGAATCACATTAAAGATTTAAAATCACCTAACAAACTAGGTATTCATCACTTTGGTGCTCCACAAGATTACAACAAACTAGAACTTCCAAAATCTAATGAGGTGGTGGGTCGATTAATTTCATTAGGAGTAAAGGCTAACTGGCCTGCTGATGAATTGGAGGCATTCAAAAACCAAATGGTAGCTTCTATCAAAAAAGTTTTAGCATAATAAATAATTGTCCTTAAGCAGTATACTTCGGTATTCCGCTTCGGGCTTCTAACGAATAGCTATGTTTAATAATTTCAAAAATGTAGACAAGGTTGTTTACGGCCGTGGGGCATTTGATCAATTAGATGATATTTTAAGTTCTCAGAGACATCATAACGATGGCTTTATGGTATTTGTAGTAGATCATTACTTTCATAACAAACAAGATTTCATTGACAGAATTCCAGTAAAGAAAAAAGATGTTCTCCGTTTTATTGATGTAGATCCAAAAGAACCTACCACAGAACAAATTGACGAATTACGTGATACCGTACTAGCCGAAAATGGTTTACCTGCAGGTATTATTGGTATTGGTGGCGGTAGTATCATGGATATTGCTAAAGCAGGATCTCTAATGTTTACCAACGAAGGTTCTTCTACCCTTTACCAAGGACTAAACTTAGTAAAGAAACCAGGTATTTATCATGCCGGGGTTCCTACTATTTCTGGGACTGGAGCGGAGTGCTCAATGACCGCAGTTCTATCAGGGCCAGAGAAAAAACTAGGTCTAAAATGTGATTGGACCGTTTTCAATCAAGTAATTTTAGATCCAGATCTTACAGCTACAGTAGAAAGAAACCAATGGTTTTATACGGGCATGGATACCTACATTCACTGTATTGAAGCGGAATCGGGACAGTATTTTAACACCTATAGTGAAGTTTACGGTGATCAATCTTTAAAACTTTGTAGAGATGTCTTTTTAGGTGATAAAGCGGGGCAAACTCCAGTAAATAATGAAAAATTAATGATGGCTTCTCTTTTTGGTGGTTTATCATTAACCTATTCTGAAGTAGGTGCCTGTCATGCGCTTTCGTACGGGATGTCCTTTGTTTTCGGAACCAAACATGGATACGCAAACTGTTTAGCATTTAACCATTTGGAAGAATTCTACGGTGATGCCGTAGCTGAGTTTCAGGAAATGGTCAAACAAAACAATATTGAATTGCCTCAAAATCTTTCTAAAGATTGGACGGACGATGAAATTAGCCAAATGGCTGAAGTGGCTTACAACCTTCCTCACATGTGGCGCCACGCTATTGGGGATGACTGGGAAAGTAAATGGACCCGTCAAGATATTGAAAAATTATACAGACGATTATAATTCTGAAAAGCTCCAAATAAATGATTTGGAGCTTTTTTTATACCCTACTGATATTAATCACTTTTTAATGTGACAAACCTCTCTTGAGTCATTAACCATTCCGCTCTACATTTGTATTGTTAAAAAATAGATATGTTTAAGCCATTCGGCATTTTCCTTCTAAGTTTATTTATGTTCACTCAGGTGTACAATACCGCTGTGTGGGTAAACTATGAATTAAACACGGAGGTAATCACCGATCTATTTTGTGAAAACACTGACAAACCTGAAATGAATTGTCATGGGGTGTGTCATTTAAAAAAGCAAGTAATCAATCAGGAACAAGATTCTCCGGTTGAATCAAATCAGCAATTTTACATTAACGAAATTCAATTATTCTCTTCCAACGAAGAAATCACCCTTTCTAAAGTAAGCGAAGAACTAGTATCTCATAGCTTTTATGAGAATGACTTATACTCTTTCCTTACAGAGAACAGTTTGTTCCATCCTCCTAAGGTATAATAGTGAGGCGTTCTGCCTAAACTATTTAATTACTATCATTTTCCTCTGTTTGACAATTTTCAATGCCATAGATTTTCTGGACAATCATCTATGTCTATAAATCGGGTTGAGTGCTTCACCTATGATTTATGTTTTGAAGATTTTTCTACAAAAAAACAGAATGACGAAAAACGTAATTAATAAAAATCTTTAGTGGGGGTTGAGTTTATCAACCTCCATTTTCAATAAATTATTATATCACTCAGATAGACCATCTATCACTATACAACATTTCAAATCATGAGAACATTAAAAAACATTGCATACCTATTTATGGCCTTAGCCGTAGTTTCATTCGCTAGCTGTAACAACGATGACCCAGAACCAACCCCAACTCCAACGGATCCATTTGCAGGATTAACCTATATTGGAGAAACTAGTGCCGTAGGAGCCGGAGCCAACGTTAAAATTTATGCAGACGAACCTCTTTTTGTGGGGTACAATAATATTTATGTAGCTGTTTACGATTCAGCGAATACTTCCACTCAATTAACAGATGGACACATAACCTTTATGCCAGAAATGGATATGGGAATGCATCAACACGCTTGTCCTTATGAAGATCCTTCAACTACGGTGGACGCAACTACACAAGCATTTAAAGGTGCCATTGTATTTATCATGCCTTCTACCGCTGGATCTTGGACTTTAGGAGTTCATGTTCATAATCACGCTAATGGTCATAGCGGAATGGCTATGTTACCAGTTACCGTGGTGGAACCAACTGAGCCTAAATTGATCACTTTTGAATCTGATTATGATCAAACAAAACTTTTTGTTACTCGAATCGAACCTAAATCACCTGAGGTAGGAATTAATGATTTTACTTTAGGAATTTACAAAAGAGAAAGCATGATGAGCTTCCCTGCTGTGGATGATTTGGTAGTTTCTATGGAGCCAGAAATGCCAACCATGGGACATGGTTCACCAAATAATGTAGATCCAGTATCAGTAGGTAACGGTATGTACGAAGGAAAAGTTAACTTTACCATGACAGGTTACTGGAAAGTTAACTTGGATTTTACTACAGCTAATAATGATACTGTGAAAACAGGTCAGTATTTTGACATCACTTTTCAATAAGATCTTTTGAACACTATCAAACACATAACAATTGCAATTATCGTAGGACTGATTTTTCAGTCCTACGCTTTTTCACAGACCAGTGAAGAAACGGCAAAAATCATTATTAATGATTCGCTAAAGAGTGCCATTGATTTAAATGGCGTTGTTGTTTTTGGCGATAGTGTAGATTTAGAAATAAAAACCCTAGACCCAACTTCAGATTTACGTACCGATGAAGTGGTACAAGAGCTCGAAGGAGTGAGTATGATTAGAAGAGGTAATTATGCTGCGGAACCCACTTTTAGAGGAATGTCATCTGGGCAATTAAGTGTGACTATTGACGGAATGAAAATTTTTGGGGCTTGTACCGATAAAATGGACCCGGTAAGTTCTTATGTTTCTTCCAATAATTTAGAATCTGTTTCGGTATCATCCAATAGTAACCACACTTCTCAAGGTAGTAATGTAGGTGGCGGTTTCGATTTTCAAACCAAAGGCCCCATGTTTAGCACAGAAAAGGAGTTTTCTGGTTCAGCTGGACTTGGATACCAAACCAACGGAAACGGTAGATTGGCTGATTTCAATTTAAACTATGGAGATTCTGCGTGGGCCGTTAACCTAAATGCTAACTACCAAAAATTTGATAATTACAATGCTGGTGGTGGCGAAGAGATTTTATATACCCAATTTGAAAAAGTAAATTTTGCCTTATCTGCATCTTGGATGTTATCCAGTACGGAAATTGTAAAAGCCCAACTTATTTATGACGATGCCTATAACGTAGGCTACCCTGCACTTCCTATGGATGTATCTTTTGCCGGAGGAAGAATTTACTCGCTTAGCTATAAAAAATATTTAAAGAAAGGATCGCTTGACTTGAAAGCATACGGCAACAATATTGAGCACATAATGGATGACACTAAAAGAGAATTTGTGCCCATTCATATGGATATGCCTGGCAGAAGTGACACCTATGGAGCTTTTGCCAATACCAAATTACGCATTCACGAAAAACATACGCTCACCATAAATCCAGATTATTATTACAACGTTTCTTTTGCGGATATGAAGATGTATCCTAACGATCCGAATAGACCCGAAGAACCCGTAATGTATATGATTACTTGGCCAGATGTAAGACGCCATTCTGGGTCTGTTTTGGTAGCGGATAAGTTCCAAATGAATAATACCTCTACGTTAACCTACAGTGGTAAAATAGAGTATGTGACAAGCAAAGTTTTCAGTGATTTTGGTTTGCGTCAACTAGAGGCTATTGGAAAAGATGGATCGCAACCTTCTTCTTATTTATTAGGAAATGTTGACGTTTTATACCAAAAAGAATTAAACGAAAATTGGCAAGTATTTGGGCAAGCCGGATATGCAGAAAGACAGCCTACCGTTTCAGAAGGTTTTGGCTTTTACCTTTTTAATAGTATGGATGCCTACGATTATATTGGAGATCCGAGTCTAAAAAAAGAAAAAGCACTTAAAGGAACCTTGGGTGTAAATTGGAAAAAGAACTTTACTCAAGTAGAAGGAAAAGTATTCCACTACCAATTTCAAGATTACATTATTGGAATTGTGGACTCTACCTTTGATGGAATGACTATTGGTTCGGAGGGAGTAAAAATATATGAAAACAATGCTTCTGCTAGCATTTCTGGATTTGAAATAAACTTTGCTACTCAACTTTTTAGAAATGTAAAATTTCAAAATTCGACCCAGTTTAGTTACGGTTTAGATAACGACAAACACCCACTTCAAATGATTCCACCCCTCCAAAACACAACCAAATTGGGGTACATCTACAAAAGTTTAGAATTTAGATTAGAGGCTATGGTAGCTGCCATGCAAAACAATCCACGTGTAGATGCGGGAGAATCTTCTACTCCATCGTATGGAATTGTAAACTTTCACGCGCAATCTCCATTTACTTTATTCAACCAAAAATGGAATGCTTCGTTTAGGGTAAATAATTTATTTGATGCTAATTACTGGGATCATTTAGATTGGAACAGTATTCCTAGACCCGGAAGAAGCTTTGTGTTTAAGCTCGCAATGAAGTTTTAATAATTACATCGTATAAGAACTGGTTATTATTTCCGTTTTATTGGAAATATCAATTCATGAAATTTCTTTTTTTTCTAGTTTTCCCCTTTTCTATCCTGGCTCAGGATAAAGACTGCTCCTTACCTCGAAATTTAAAATACGTAAACTCTGATTCATCTATTACCGTTGAACGAATTAATAATATAGAAATTCAAACTCATCGTTTTTCTAAAAATGAATATTCTGATGGTGGTGAATTCATTCTTGAGTATACCGTTTCAAAACTATCACCCTGTACATACAAATTAGAATTTTCTAGAGTAGTTCAATACGTAGAAAGCATTGACGTTGGGTTTTCTAAAAACTATGTTCAGGAAATTGTTTTATTTAATAAAAAAGAAATCATCATTTCAACTCTTACAGACTATCAAGGAGACTCAATTCCCAATCCTCAACCCTTTACATACTATATTATCAATTAAAAAATATTCACCTCACGTTCCAATTCAATCCCGTATTTCTGAATAACGTCCGCAATAATGCGTTCGGATAATTGAAAAATTTCTTGGCCAGTAGCCCCACCATAATTAACTAATACAAGAGCTTGTTTTGTGTGAACGCCACACTTACCCACTCGTTTTCCTTTCCAACCGGCTTGATCAATTAACCAACCTGCAGGAACTTTCATAAATCCTTCTTCTGCTGGATAAGCAGGCAGACCATGATGTTCAAATTTCAACTCATCGTATAAAGCTGCAGGAATAATTGGATTCTTGAAAAAACTACCGGAGTTACCAAGTTTAACAGGGTCTGGCAATTTGCTTTGACGAATAGTAATTACCGCATCGCTAATGGCTTTTGCGGTTAATTTTTTTACCCCAGCCTTTTCCAGCTCTACTCCAATCGAGCCGTAACTCGTATTGAAATCACCTGTTTTAGTTAATCGAATGGTTACGGAAACAATAACATATTGTCCCTTGTAAATATTTTTAAAAACACTTTCTCTATACCCGAAAGCACACGCTTCTAAATCAAAGGTCTTTACCTCACCGGTCTCTATGTGAACCGCTTCCAGACTCACAAAAATGTCTTTAAGCTCTCTGCCGTAGGCGCCAATGTTTTGAATTGGGGCAGCTCCCATACTTCCTGGAATTAACGACATATTTTCCATTCCGTTCCAACCTTGAGCAATAGACCATAGCACCACTTCATGCCAAACTTCTCCTCCTCCAATTTTTAAAATGACCTCGTTCTCATTTTTAGAAACCAACTCACGACCAAGAATATTATTCTTAATCACCAATCCCTCAAAGTCTTTGGTAAGTAACATATTGCTACCTCCACCCAAAACCAATCGGGTTTTACTTTTCAACTCTGGGTTTTGAGTAAAATCAATCACATCTTGTACAGAATTCCAAGTAGCAAACAGCTCTGCATTTACATCAATTCCGAATGTATTATATGCTTTTAATGATTGGTTTTTAATGATTGTCATGGTGCAAAATCCTTAGATTTTCAAAAATACAAAGCTTACCAGAATGGGGGCTTAAAGAATTCAAAAGTTATTGAATATGGCTAGTTAGTATCTTAACTAAAAAAGATTTCTTGAGCCAAACGATAGGTATTGGCATGCGCATTCACAATCACTTTGATATCGGCAGAATAACCGCCTCCCATGGAACACATCATAGGTATTTGTAGGTCAAAACAAGATTGTAACACAAAACGGTCTCGCTCCTTACAGCCTTCTGGAGTCATACCCAATTTCCCTAGTTTGTCGGAAGCAATCACATCTACTCCACTTAGGTAAAAAATAAAGTCAGGTTTTTGGGTTTCTATCAAACTGGGTAGGGTTTCTTTTAATAATTCCAAATATTCCGCATCTCCACAATCGTTGGGCAGCGCAATGTCTAAGTCGCTAGTTTCTTTAACGAACGGATAATTACTTTCTCCATGCATGGAAAAAGTAAAAACGGAATCATCTTCCGAAAAAATTTCAGCGGTTCCATTTCCTTGATGCACATCAAGATCAACCATTAGTATTTTCTTCAACCTAAATTCACTCTGTAGGTACCTTGCCCCTATGGCTTGGTCATTCAACAAGCAAAACGCCTCTCCCTTATTGCTAAACGCATGATGCGTGCCTCCTGCAATATTCATGGCAATACCATATTTCATAGCAAAATCACATGCATCAATAGTGCCTTGCGCTAAAATAAACTCTCTATCAATCAACTGCTGACTTAACGGAAATCCTATTCTACGTGCCATCTTTTTATCAATGGTTAGCGATTGTAATCCATCCACATACTCTTTAGAATGCACTGCTAAAACATGTTCCATTTCCGGAAAATCAGGTTCAAAAAATGCCTCTTGATCGCAGGTTCCTTCATGCAACAATTGCGCAGGAAGTAGGTCGTACTTTTCCATGGGGAATCGGTGTCCCTCAGGTAATGGATGCGTATAAATTGGATGGAATGCGATTTTTAACATGATCTAATAAGAATCACAAACTTAAAGTCAAACTACCATATTATATGAATTTCATAAAGGATTATTCATCGTTCTTCACGGCTATGATTACTTTTGACGTAAGGTAATTATAATATGAAAAAAGTTGTTTTTTTAGGAAGTAAAGAAGTTGGATTTGCAGCTTTCAAACATCTAATTGACTTTTCCACTCCTCTTCAAATTGAGGTTATTGGAGTTCTTTCTAACGATCGGAAAATATCAGAAAATTCGGATAGCGTTTTAGAATTAGCAATTTCCAATGACATTCCGGTTATTTCAAGGTTGGATGATTTGTTGACATTTTCTCATATTGATTTTTTAATTTCTGTCCAGTATCATGAAATTCTAGAACAAAAACATATTGATTGCGCTAAAGAATTAGCCATTAATCTGCATATGGCTCCTTTACCAGAATATCGTGGCTGTAATCAATTTTCGTTTGCTATAATTGATGGAGCTAAGGAGTTTGGGACTACCCTGCATGTTATGGAGTCAGGTATTGATTCAGGAGATTTGCTATTTGAAAATAGATTTCCCGTAGATACAAATGACACCGCCCAAACTTTGCATAAAAAAACCACCAACGCTTCTATTGGTATTTTCAAAAACTCCATTGAAAATATTTTTCGTGGTAACTACTTTAGAATTGAGCAATCCACTTTATACCAACTTAGAAAGCAAAATTTTCATTTAAGAAAGGAAATCAACGATATTAAGGAAATTGACTTGAGTTGGTCTGAAGAAAAAATTGATCGTTACATCCGAGCGACTTACTTTCCACCATTTCCTCCCCCATTTTGTATGATTAAAGGTCAAAAATTTGACCTTTCCCCTAATTGGAGGAATGAAATTCCAAGCTAAAAAGTTACATTCGCCCCTCGATTGAATTTATGAAGAAAATTGCGAGTTTAGTTACCAACGATTTACATCAAGACCAACGAATGAACCGTATTTGTACGGCTTTGGTTAATGACGGTTATGACGTGACCTTAATTGGGCGTAAACGTAAATCTTCCGGTACTTTAGATTCTAAACCTTTTCATAGAAAGCGTTTAAACTGTTGGTTTGAGCGCTCTGTTTTATTCTACGCAGAGTACAACATCCGTTTATTTTTCCATTTGTTGTTTAACTCGTACGACATCATTAATGCCAATGATTTAGACACCATTTTGCCCGCCATTTGGGTGGCAAAAATGAAAGGTTCAAAAGTGGTATATGATGCCCATGAGTATTTTACAGAACAGGAGGAAATTGTGAATCGCCCGGCATTAAAATCATTCTGGAAAAAAATTGAACGTTTTTCTATTCCGAAAGTAGATGCGGCTATTACCGTTTCGCAAGGGTATGCTGATTTGTTTTTAAAAGAGTACCACACCAAATTCAATATTGTTAGAAACGCAACTATTTTGAGTAGTCCACCTGAGAATTGCATCACAAACGAAAAGTACATTCTGTACCAAGGAGCGGTGAATTATGGTCGAGGATTAGAAGAATTGTTAATGGCCATGCAAAAGGTGGATAGTAAATTATACATCTGTGGCGATGGAGATGTGCTGCCTACTTTGAACCAATTAGCCCAGAATTTAGATATTGAAGATAAAATCCATTTTGTAGGATTTGTGCAACCCGAAAAATTACGTGAGTATACCTGTGGTGCTACAATTGGACTAACTCTTTTTGCAAAAGGCGGATTGAGCCATTGGCATTCCTTAGCCAATCGTTTCTTTGATTACATGCATTCTGGAGTGCCACAAATTGCCATGAACTATCCAGAATATGCGTCTTTTAACGAGAAGGATGAAGTGGCCGTATTAATAGAAAACATTGAACCTGATAATATTTCAACAGCCATTAATCAATTGCTTTCTGATCACGAATTGTATCAGCGTCTTTCAAAAAACGCGCGTACAGCCAGAGAACATGCCAACTGGCAAGCACAAGAGAAAGTACTATTGAAAGTCTATTCTGGTTTAGAAGAATAAATTCTGCCCTCCTACATTTCCAGTACGGGAAACTTACATTTTTGCCGCAATAACTGACATTTCTACCAATAATTCCGGCCTAGCCATTCTAGCTTCTACACAAGCTCTTGCGGGCTGGTGACCCTCTGCCACCCAGGCATCCCAAACTTCGTTCATGGCAGCAAAGTCTTTCATATCTCGAATATAAATAGTCACCGATAAAATATGCCTCTTATCAGATCCGGCTTTTATTAATAATTCTTCCACTTTTTCCAAGGTCGTCTGGGTTTGTTCTTTAATACCTTGAGAGGCATCTTTAGCCACCTGACCACATAAATATATCGTATTGTTATGTTCCACAATTCGGCTCATTCGAGGAGTGGAATCTATTCTTGTAATTGACATTGGGTATTCTTTAATATTTTAAACAGAATCTGATAGCCAGTCTGTCATTTTAGTTAATGCTTCTTCGCGTACTTCTTTCGGACTCAGAAATAAATCGTGCATCCCATTTTGAATTTCCATCATGGTCACATTCTTACCTAACCCCGGTCCATATTTTTTCATATGCTCCACATTCAACACTATATCAGATTTCATAACCCGATCTTCATGCTTTATAGGAATATACGAATCATGTGAATACATTAGCAAAATGGGTTGTTTAATACTGGAATTCTGTTTCAATTCATCTTGAGCATTCATAATTGCTCTACTCCATTTGAAGTATACTGGAAATCCTTCAATGGGCTTGAATTTCAAATCAAACTCCCACTCTCCGTTATAATCTTTATGCACACTACTCGGATAGGTAGGAGGCAGCATTCCATCAAGTTTACCAAAAGGTAATAATGATCCTACCCACTTAGAAAAAGGTTTTAGAAATTTCCTGGAAAACGTGGGAACGTTCATTTCTAAAAATGGTGAATTCAGAACTAAAGCATCCACCTTATCGTGTTGATTCCCTTTGTTCAAATACAAAGAAGAAACCAGTCCTCCGGTTGAATGTCCCATTAAGATTAACTCTTCTTGATTCAACTCTTTAATTTTCAGAATTGCTTTATCAATTTCCTCAAAATATTCCTCAATGTTTCTACAATAATTGGGATGTTGATGCGGTAAAATGGAGTGCCCATATTTACGTAATTCTAAGGCACAAAAATCGTAACCCACTTCATCTAAAAAATGTGAAACATGTGGATGAAAAAAATAATCAATAAACCCATGAATGTATAAAAATACCGGACGTTTATAGGTGTTAGTGCTGGCATTTATAAAGGTAGCTTCCACTTCCCCTTCGTAATCTTTTGCTAATTTAAGCTGTTGGTAATTGAAATCTTTAAACATAGAAATAAAGCATTTTTGATAGCTACTAAATTAGATTTTTACGCGGTATTTCAACCTAAGATTAAGCAATAATTAATTAATCAAACCCCTATTCCAACCTCAATCAAAGTTGTATCTTTGCGCGCACTTTTAATAATTAGTAGAGATGATAAAAATCACTTTGCCAGACGGCACTGTAAGAGAAGAACAAAGCGGAGTAACTGCTTTGGACATCGCTAAATCAATAAGTGAAGGTTTAGCTAGAAATGTATTATCAGCCAAAGTAAATGGCCAAGTTATTGACGCAACGCGCGGAATAACCGAGGACTCTACGTTACAATTATTAACCTGGAACGACAAAGAAGGAAAAGATACGATGTGGCATTCTTCGGCTCACTTAATGGCCGAAGCATTAGAAGCCTTATATCCTGGAATTAAGTTTGGTATTGGGCCAAACATTGAAACTGGTTTTTACTACGATGTTGATTTTGGCGATTATAAATTTCATCATGACGACTTCTCAAAGATTGAGAATAAGATGAAAGAATTGGCAAAAAAGAAATCAGAGTACATTCGTAAAGACATTTCTAAAGCAGATGCATTAGCCTATTTTACAGATAAGGATGATGAGTACAAACTAGATTTAATTAAGGATTTAGAAGACGGTACTATTACACTTTACCAACAAGGTGAGTTCACTGATTTATGTCGGGGACCCCATATCCCTCATACTGGATTTATCAAAGCCATTAAAGTTTTAAGTACTTCAGGTGCCTACTGGAGAGGTGATGAAAGTCGTAAGCAATTAACACGTATTTACGGGGTAACTTATCCAAAGCAAAAGGAATTAACAGAATACCTTGAGTTTTTAGAAGAAGCTAAAAAGCGCGACCACAGAAAACTAGGTAAAGAATTGGGTCTTTTTACATTCTCGGAAAAAGTAGGGTCTGGTTTACCTCTTTGGTTACCAAAAGGGGCTGAATTGAGAGAACGTTTAGAGCAATTTTTAAAGAAATCGCAAAAAGAACAAGGTTACCAACCGGTAATTACTCCACATATTGGACACAAAGATCTCTATGTAACTTCTGGACACTACGCTAAATATGGTGCAGATTCATTTCAACCTATTACTACTCCTCATGAAGGAGAAGAGTTTTTGTTGAAACCAATGAACTGTCCACATCACTGTGAAATTTTCAAATCTTCACCACGCTCGTACAAGGACTTACCCATCCGTTTTGCGGAATTTGGTACTGTTTATCGTTATGAGCAATCGGGTGAGTTACATGGACTAACACGTGTACGTGGGTTTACGCAAGATGATGCGCACCTATTCTGTATGCCAGAGCAGTTAAAAGAAGAGTTCAAGAAAGTTATTGATCTCGTACTGTACATTTTTAAAACATTAGATTTTGAAGATTTTACAGCGCAAATTTCTTTAAGAGATCCCGAAGACCATGATAAATACATTGGTTCGGATGAGAATTGGGAGAAAGCTGAGAATGCAATTATTGAAGCCGTAGGCGAAAAAGATATTAAAACAGTTGTGGAATATGGCGAGGCGGCATTTTATGGCCCTAAGCTTGATTTCATGGTAAAAGATGCGTTAGGAAGAAGCTGGCAATTGGGTACGATTCAAGTGGATTACAATTTACCAGAGCGTTTTGAGCTGGAATATACTGGAGCAGATAATGCGAAACATCGCCCGGTAATGATCCACCGCGCACCTTTTGGTTCAATGGAAAGATTTGTGGCCGTTTTAACAGAACATTGTGCCGGTAATTTCCCTTTATGGTTAACGCCTACGCAAGTAGCCATATTACCATTAAGTGAAAAATATAACGACCACGCGCAAAACCTTTTAAATCTGCTAAATAAATCCGATATTCGCGCGCTCGTTGACGACCGAAATGAAAAGATCGGTAGAAAAATTAGAGATAATGAAATGAAGAAGATTCCTTTCATGTTAGTTTTAGGCGAGAAAGAAGTGGCGGAAAACACCGTTGCCGTAAGAAAACATGGCGAAGGAGATCAAGGAGTTATGTCTGTTGAAGAATTCGCTAAAGTGATTAATGAAGAAGTAGATCGCCAAACAGCGAGTTTATAAATATTTATTGTTGTACCTAATTATCAGGAGGACCAAGCTATAAAGAAAAAAGGAAGAGGATCACGTGGTGGTCGAGTAATAAAGGAAGATCCGCATAAGATCAATAATAAAATCACAGCTAGACAAGTACGCTTAGTTGGTGGAGAAGATGGTGACGCTGGAGTAATCTCAACAAGAGACGCTCTAAAAATGGCTGAAGATGCTGGTCTTGACTTAGTTGAAATTTCAGCTAAAACAGATCCGCCTATTTGTAAAATCTTAGACTACAAGAAGTTCTTGTACGATCAAAAGAAGAAACAAAAGGAAATTAAAGCGAAGACTACTAAGGTTTCAATAAAAGAAATTCGTTTTGGACCAAATACGGATGAGCATGATTTTGAGTTTAAGAAAAAACATGCCGTTAAGTTCTTAGAAGAAGGATCAAAACTAAAAGCTTACGTTTTCTTTAAAGGACGTTCTATTGTGTTTAAAGAACAAGGTCAAATCTTGTTATTAAAACTAGCTCAAGAATTAGATGAATACGGAAGTGTGGAGCAAATGCCTAAATTAGAAGGTAAGAGAATGATTATGTTCATTGCTCCCAAAAAGAAAAAATAAACAAATACAATACATCAAATACATATTAGCGATGCCAAAAATGAAATCAAAATCTAGTGCTAAGAAGCGATTTAAGCTTACTGGTTCTGGAAAACTGAAAAGAAAACATGCTTTTAAGTCTCACATTTTGACAAAAAAAGCGACAAAAAGAAAACGTAATTTAACAAAAGACGGGTTTGTGGATAAAGCAGACATGCCTAGCATTAAATTACAATTAAACATGGCTTAATCGCCATTAGGTTACATTGTTAAACCAGGAGCTGAGCTCAATGAAGTGTTGAAAAACCGCTTTGTTCCAGAAAACTTTAAATTATGCCAAGATCAGTAAATAGTGTTGCCAGTAGAGCAAGACGAAAAAGAGTAATGAAACAAGCCAAAGGTTACTTTGGTCGTAGAAAAAACGTTTGGACAGTAGCAAAGAATGCCGTTGAAAAAGGTATGCAATATGCTTACACTGGACGTAAACAAAAGAAGAGAAATTTTAGAAGTCTTTGGATTACAAGAATTAATGCTGCAGCTCGTTTAAACGGAATGTC
This sequence comes from uncultured Flavobacteriales bacterium, assembly GCA_913057875.1. Classification (GTDB taxonomy): domain Bacteria; phylum Bacteroidota; class Bacteroidia; order Flavobacteriales_G; family Salibacteraceae; genus CAJXZP01. Next base: position 165 of record CAJXPI010000039.1, on the reverse strand, counting down.
TTATTCTGAATTTATGGGTAAAGCGTCTAAAAACAATATCGAATTAAACCGTAAGGTTTTAGCCGATTTAGCAATGAACAACCCAGAAGCTTTTAAGGCAATTGTACAGAAAGTAAAATAATATAATAATCCTTGCTTATATATAAAAAACCCAAACGTATGTTT
>CAJXPI010000038.1 GCA_913057875.1 uncultured Flavobacteriales bacterium | reverse complement strand
TACACAGAGTAGATCGTCGGCAGCGTCAGATGTGTATAAGAGACAGCACTAAATCAACCCCTTGGTAAGACCCTAAATGATGATCCATTATTACAATATCAGGATTTTGGTTCATGTTATGGATAAACGAATCACCTGAAGTAAACACCACCACTTGATCTTTATAGAACTTTTCTATTTCGCTCTTTAAAAGATGTCCGTAGAACCTATTGTCCTCTACTATGAATATCTTACCTGACATGACTATTGCTTTTTGGATTAGGCTACATTTAAATGTAAACTCTCATTTATTTGGTAAACGAGATCGCTAGTTAATGGCGAAACCACTAATCTCTCATTTTCCGAATCCAATATCTGATCATCAGGAATAGGGTTAATCCAAAATATTTTTGAATCACACTTTAATTTTAATGCCGACTCTACACAAAACTTAGTTGACTTGGTAGGAAACCCTCCTTCTACTATAACCACATCTGGCCAAACGGTAGATAGGTTATCCAATCCGTTTTGATAATTCTTCCAATGGTATAAGTTTACATTTTTAGTATTTAAAACTTGATTCCAGAATTCTCTGGTAAACTTATTAAAGCTGATAATGAATACTTTCTTGGTTTTCATAATTCCGATTTTTTGTTCGAAATCATTAATACCCAATCCGTACCAAAACTTAATTAATTGAAAAATAGATACTTAAATCCAATGATGAAACGGTTCAAATCCCATAATGAATAAATTTTCCTATTTTGGGAATAACTACTGAAGTTGTAAAATTACTTGATGTAGATCAAAACTTAAAGAACGAGCAAGGTCAAAAAACTCCGTTGGGCTACCGCTCCACGTTTCTAAAGACCGAACCTTTTCGTATACGCCCAGAGTACAAACGTATTTAACCGAAGGCTTAATTTTATGCGCTATTTCACACAGTCGAGAGGCATTCTTTTCCTCTAGGGCCTGATTAAAGCTGACCAGTTCTTTCTCCGTTTCCTCCACAAATAATGCTACCATTCTATCCATAAACTCTTGATCCCCCATACCTTCTAGGTTTGTCAAGTCTACTAAGTTTTGATTTGACATTTTTTCATCTATTGAAATCCATTTTACCAAAACCTTGTTCAGGTCAATCTGCTCAAAGGGCTTAGAAACATAGTCGTTCATACCTGCTTCCATACACTTTTCGTTATCTCCTTTTATAGCATTACCAGTAAGCGCAATTATAGGTATATCTAATTGCAACTCCTTACGAATAATTTGAGTTGCCTCCAACCCTCCCATTACGGGCATACGCACATCCATTAAAATCAAATCTGCCGAACTGCTTTGAAGGTACAAAACAGCCTCCTTCCCGTTGGAGGCAACCTCTACGCTACAATTCCATTTTTCTAAAATTGTTTTTGCGATAAGGGTGTTTACTGGATTATCTTCAACCAGCAGGACTTGTGCCCTATTAAAGTTTCCTTGGACTTCAAATGTGTTCTTTTCTAATTTACCTTGAGAAGTTGCAGCCTTCAGGTTTAGCGTAAAGTAAAAATTTGAACCTTTTCCCTTAGTACTCGAAACCTCCAAGGTGCCACCCAACAGACCAACTAGCTTTTTACTGATAGGTAGGCCTAATCCCGTACCTCCATAAATTCTAGCCGTAGATTGGTTAGCTTGAGTAAAGTTCTCAAAAAGGTTATTCATTTCTTCCTTTGAAATACCAATGCCTTCATCCTGAACGTCAAATTGCAATTGAAACAAACCAGCATTTTTGGAAACACATTTAACCGAGATAGTTACCGCTCCATTAGTAGTAAATTTAACCGCATTCCCCAACAAGTTAATTAAAACTTGACCTAACCGAGTGGGGTCTGAAAATAAAGTTTCCGGAATCTCAGGATCGAGTTGTAATCTGATTTCCACCCCATTTTCATCGGCCTTTGGCAAGAGCAGTTCTTTGGTTTTAACCAGAAGATTCTTTATCTTAAATGGAATAATTTCAAGTGTAAGTTTTCCAGATTCAATTTTAGAAAAATCCAGTAAGTCATTAATCAATACTAACAAACTTTTGGACGAAGACCTAATGGCGGAAACGTAACTTACTTGTTTTGAATCTAATTTAGATTGCTCCAATAGTTCTGCCATTCCAATAATGGCATTCATTGGCGTTCTGATTTCATGACTCATATTGGCTAAAAACAGTTCCTTAACTCTATAAAGCTCCTCGGCTTTCCGCTTTGAGTCACGTAGTTGAGATTCAATAGATTTTCGATGAGAGATATCTAAATGAATGCCCATAGTACCCAATTGCTCCCCTTTTAAATTATAAAATGGGGCGCCACTTATAATTACCCAAGCGTGTTCGCCATTTTTTTTCGTAATAGGAATTTCGTAGACGCTTGACTTCCCTTTTTTTCGTTCTTCTACCTGCTTTTTAAGAATCGCTAAACCGTCCTTCTTCAGCAACAAAGCACTAGGTGATTTGCCCACTAACTCTGATTCTGTATAGCCTGTTAATTTACAAAATTGAGGATAGGCTTTCAAAATTTTATCATCGTTATCCACTTCTAAAATACCTAGTTCTAAATTCTCAATAATACCTCGGTATTTCTCTTCACTTAGCGCTACAGCCTCTTGCGCCATTTTTACTTCCGTAACATCATGAGAAAGCACTACAAATTCTAACGGTACACCGTTGTCTAGAATTAATGTTGCTGATTGATTAAACCATAGCTCCTTTCCATTTTTTGCTACAATTGGAAATTCCGTAACGGTAGTTTCCGTTAGCATTTTTAATTGAGAGAGATAGAGTTCCGATAGTTTAGCAATATGATCCTGCCGAACAAATTTGGTGAAATTTTGTCCCAATAATTCCTTTTCAGAATATCCTGAAATTTTTGTCGTAACCGGGTTTATATAAGTGAAATATCCTTCGGTATTGATCTTAAAAATTATTTCGGTTGCACTTTCCACCAAGCTTTTAAACTCAATTTCCTTTTGCGCAATTTCCTTCGTCCGTTTATCTATTTCCGCTTCTAAGTTTTGATTTAGAGAAAGCAACTTTTGATTACTTTCATACAACTCCAAACTTTTGGCCTCCATGATGGATTCGGCCTGCTTTCGTGCAAGTTTCTCGCGCTTTATGGCCCGTTTTAATATTTCAAGATCGTCCAAACTAGGCCTCCCTTTTAATGTTAATTACAACGGTTTGTCCTTCATCAAACTCCTCTTGTTTTTTAACACGCGCTTTTTCTCCATAAAATGCAGCAGCTCCACGAATTAATCCAACTGCAAAATCGGCCATTTTACGCGTAGATCTATATTTCAAGGACATTTCATCATCTCCCTTCATTTCTGCTTGAAAGGAAGGTAATTCAGCTTCTGGATATAATTTCAAAACTTCCGGATGAATGTAACTATCAATAGTTTTCAAGAAAGTGAACATATTGGGTTGATCCATAAACTGAGGATATCCCGTACTTAAAGTAGTAAAGAAATACTCACCAAAGAGCTCCAGTAATTGATTTACCGGAATATCTTTTAACTCAGACAACTTTCCAACCATGGCAAACATTTCTTTGTGGCTATAGGTGCCCACCGATGTATACACCCCTTGTGACTTTAAATCACATTCATCAATGATTTGTTCTACCATTGCAATGCCAAATTTATCCTCTACCAGTTCTAAAAATTCTGTAAAAACAATTCCTTTCATTTTCTTTCATATTTAAACTTCTGCCTCTTTTAACATTCTATAAATCGTACTTTTTCCAATTTCTAAAGCCTTAGCTGCCTCCACTACATTATTGTTGTATTTGGTAAGAAAATGTCTAATAATGACTTCATTATATTCTTTCAAAGACTTTTCTTCTAAAGTCAAATTAGCCAATGGATCGGATGAAGAAAAATTAATATTTTCTGGTTCAATCAGATCTTCATCTGCTAAAACAACTGCCAATTCAATAATGGCCCGCAATTCACGAATATTACCAGGAAATGCATAGGACAACAATTTGGCGTTGGACTTTTCTGAAAGGGTTTTCTTCTCTATACCGGAATCATTACAAAACTCTGTAATGAAATGTTTAGCCAAAAGTAAAACATCTTCTTTACGTGCTCTTAGCGGAGGAATTTCTATGGGAAGTCCAAGTAAACGGTAATACAAATCTTGCCTAAAATTACCCGCACTCACCTCATCTGCTAAGTCTTTATGGGTTGCCACCACAATGCGACAGTTTAACTTTATCACCTCGTTCCCACCTACTCTCACCACTTCTCTCTCTTGCAACACGCGTAGCAACTTGCTCTGCATAGCTTGATTCATTTCTGCAATTTCATCCAAAAAAATGGTCCCTTTCCCAGCTTCTTCAAATTTTCCCTTCCGTCTACTTTGAGCTCCAGTAAAAGCCCCCTTTTCATGCCCAAAGAGTTCGCTTTCAATCAACTCATTGGGAATTGCAGAAACATTAATTGCCACAAAAGGAAGCTTACTTCTATCAGAATGGTAATGAATAGCTTTGGCCACCACTTCTTTTCCCGTACCCGTTTCTCCTTTTATGGATACCGTGATATTGGTTTTTACCGCTTTCTCAATTAATGAGAATATTTTTTTAATTCCGGGACTGTTACCTTTTATGCTCTTTTCAAAGTTGTATTTCTTTTTTACCTCTTCGCGTAAATGGACTATTTCCTTCTTTAAGTTCTGATTTTCTCTAATGTGAATGATGGTTTTCCATAACCGATCTTTGGTATCATCATCTTTTACCAAATAGTCATAGGCTCCATGTTTTAATAATTCTACAGCCGTTGAAATATCTTCTTGGCCAGAGATTATAACCACTTCAGCATCGGGCGCATCTCGTTTGAGCTGCGTCAATAATTCGCTACCGTTATAATCGGGCAACGAATAATCTAGGGTAATTACGTCTGGTTTTTCATACAAAGCAGCTAGTAATTTCTTTCCAGTATCAAAGGTTTTCACCTCATAATCTGGGTTTAACTCTAAATGATAGCGAAGAATTTCACTATACCATTTATCGTCTTCGGCTATGAAAATTTTAAATCCTTTCAATTGTTCTAATTCATTTGGCGTGAACCGGTTAAACTTCGGTCTTCCAAATTATAGAAAATTCTCAAAATAAAACAGCCTTGGAAGATATTTGTTCGCAGAATTAGAAATTTGAAGAAAAATTGATCCTATTTTTGTTTTACAAAACACCGGATCGTTTCAAATTTATCTTGTTTCACCATGTTTTTAAGTTGCTTTTTGGAAGGTTCCAATACATATAGAAAAGAGTATCCCGGTTTTCAACTTTCTCTACTTTTTGCGCAAAATCGAGCTCTAATAAAGTATCTCCCGGAAAAATAGTACCAAAAAACAGGGAGTCGCCATGTTTTTCGATGCATTTTACAAGCCAATTTTGCTCGTAGGAGGAATTTAGAAAATATCTACGTTTCATTTTCTTAAGGATTTGATGGTCCGAAATTTCAAATAGGGTATCGCGACCCACATTAGTCATATAGAAGGTATCCTTTTCTAAATACACAAAATCATATTCTTTCTTCAAAACATGTAATAAGATGGAGTCCGCGGCATTGTGTAATGAATCTGGAAGTTCAAATTCAGATCTATTTCCTTGTAAATGCAGAAAACTATTCAAAACAAATCGTTGCTCATCAATTACCAGTTGTTTATTAGATTTTATCGCATCATAAGTACCTCTCCACTTCTTAGAAATCTTGTTTTCTACCTGAACATTTAAAGGTTGGGGTTCCTTAAACTGAACGTAATGTTTTGCTGGCGTGTTACATGCGCACATAAAAAGCACAAATGAAATGGCACTTAATAATTTTGATTTCATATTATTTTTTAGTTTTTTTTTTCAGAAAAGTTATTAATGTCCTTTTTCTTTATACCCAATAGTTTCCAAAACAAATCCCATAGCCCCACCTAGGGCATAACACAGCAAATCACTCCATAAAAAACCAGAACCTAAAGTTAATGTTCCTAGGCGGGTGTGACGTATTTCATTAACCCAAGGAGCTTGATACATCTGAAAAAACTCAATAGCAAAACATATCCCCATAGCTAAGAATGCAATATTTTTTTGAGGACATTTTGGCAAAAGAAATGCAAACATGAAATACATCATAACGGCATAAAGAAAATCTCCTAAATACGGATAAATGAAATCAGGTATGTAAGAGGTTCTGGAACCCAATCCTAAAGCAATAACGAATAGAATAATTCCAAAATAAAGGAAACGGTGGCGGTTTATCAATTTGGGTATAGATGACAAAATATTCGGATTTTGTGGATTTCGAAACACAATAATACACCATTCAAATGGGTGGTTCCTTTGCATTCAACATGCTTTAACATTTCAGGTTATTAAAAGATTCTCGTGATTTACTCATCCTTAAAATAAAACGAACCTCCGGTAAATGTCAAGGTATCCGAATTAAAATAAGATGCCAATATTACATTAAACTCTCCTTCTACGTGATAGTCAGAGTTAGCGGAAATGGTAACTTCTCCCCATATATTATTACTCCAAGTGGTGGTGCCATCGTAATAGGAAACGGTGATCATATTATCCAATGGGTTAAAAGTCCCGGTGGTATCCTCTGGCATAAAAATTTGAATAGACGTACTAGGCTCAGTTGCGTTTATTTGGCGCGTACCTCCAGAAACGGCCCAACTTAAAATATCTCCAGTCCATACTTGTCCGTCCAGTTTAACGTTCAATTCATTTGCTTGTGGGGTTACATTCGTTGCATTCTCATCCTTTTACAGCTTCCTATACCCAAAATAGCAATGGCAGCAACTAAAAATGCATTTATTTTCAATTTTTCAATAGTGATGTGATTTTTCATAATCTAGTTTTTAATAGAAAGATCTTTGAATTAATTGCTCATAAATAGGGATACATCGTTTCAATAAAGGTTTTAAGTCAGGCGAAATGGAAACTTCCTTTTCTTCATATTTCAAAAACCCATTAGAAGCATGTACACTTTTATACCAATATTTTGCCCATGGGCCATCTTCAGACCTCCCCCCTTTTTGCCAATGCAACATTCTGGAATGGTAAGTTAGATTTAGTGCATCACATAAGGACAAAAAGAACTTTTCAGGGTTCATTAGTAGCTTTTTGGAATCAATTATGATCGGTCTCTTTCCTATAGACTCTAGGTACTGGATTAACTCCAAATGAGCCTCATACCCCACATCTTGCATGGTTGGATTGGGAATTTCTTTTGCAAAAGAAGGCAACATAAACCGAGGATCTCGAGTTAAAATCAAATGCTCCATATCTTGCATAAATCCACGATCTAAATCCAGTAAGTGATGGGTCATTTGTTTAAAAAAAGCCACTGATTTAGGTTGAGGACCTAGCATCATTTGCACCACCTTATCACCATCTAACTCCATATTTTGCAAAACCTCCAATGCTCCAGGATGATAAGCATCCGCCACACTTTCCTTTAAATAATAACCGTACAAAGGCTCATCATAAACAACGGTATCTTCCCGTTGGGCAAAAGCATACATAAAAGCCGTGGAAATATTTCGAGGCCCAGACCACAAACAAATTCTTTTGGTGTTATCCAGCCCCATCTTACTTGCCATTTTGGATTTCGCTATGAATTAATTGCTCGTATAATTCTGATAATTTCTCCGTTACAGGATGACTTCCCAGACTTCCAATCGTTTTGCCATCAATGGTATTCACGGGTGTTAAACCGCCAAAAGTTCCAGTAACAAAAGCTTCATTAGCGCCATAGACATCATACATCGAAAAGTTCTTTTGATGCACTACCATATTATTTTCTTCACATACTCGAATTACATTGCCTCGCGTTATTCCGTTCATGCAATATTGCCCGGTGGATGTCCAAATCTCTTTGCCCCGTACTATAAAAAAATTGGTGGCATTACAGGTAGAAACAAACCCATGAATATCTAACATCAAGGCCTCGTCCGCACCGGCTTCAATGGCCTGCATCAGAGCTTGCACTTCGTGTAACTTACTATGGCAATTTAATCGAGGATCTAAATAATCCGGGTGCCCTCTACGAAACGTGCTTGTAAATAAGGAAATGCCTTTATTCTTCGTTTCTACTGAAGCTTTTTTGTGTTCTGCAATTATGACTAGATTCGGGCCTGAAATTGTAAACCGAGGATCTTGAGAAGGTGTTTTTTTCACACCTCTAGTCACCATTACCCTAGCGTGCACGTGATCGTGCATATTATTTGCACTGAGGGTTTTCCAAATCTTGCTTTCTAGTTCTTTTTTGGAGAAGGGAAGCTTTATTCCCACTACAGCGGCAGCCTCCCACAAACGATCAAAATGTTGATCTAAGAAAACCAAAACACCTTCGTGTAATCGAATTCCCTCCCAAACGCCATCACCTACTAAATAACCGCTATCAAATACTGAAATTTTCGCCTCATTTCGCGCAAAAAGCTCATCATTAATAAATATTTGGACATTTTTGTTCCGAGGATCTTCAATGGAATTATGTGTTCCTTCAACCATATTTTAGCAAGTTTGAGTTTCTAAATTGATATTTCAATCAACTGATTTCAAACCTTCTAAAATAATTAATTCTACCTATCCGGATGTAGTTTCCAGTTCGTTATTCCAAAATCATATGTTCAATTAGGTTGTTACCCTTTCGGTCTTGCACATGCTTGGAGTTTTCTAGCAAAACCGATCCTTTTAAGGTAGGAAATATTTTTTTAGCACGTTTCAACATCTTTTCACCCGGAAACATTAAATCTTGTCCGGCAGCTACTAAAGTTATGGGCGTAGTTATTTTTTTAGCTTCCGCTGTTTTTATTACTGGAACTGGCGTAAAATCCATTTCAAAATAAACAAACACCTTGGCTAAATAGGCCAATGCAAACGTGTCTTTTTCACTAAACAACTCATTTAGGAACTTTTGCAAAAACTTGGATTTCTGATTTTTCATATACCGCTTCATGGGAATGAAAATTTTGAACAACGCTTTTAACGGGTTTCCGTTTACAATAAAAGCCGGAGCGGCAAGAAAAACTTCCTTCACCCTATTCTCATTGGCTAATAGGGTCTTCAAGATAATTAAGCCCCCAAACGAAAAACCAACTAAAGTTACCTCCTCCAATTTAAAGAAGGTAAGAATTTCATTTATCCATTCACCATAGGTGTTATCCTTCATACTCAATCTAGTTTCAGCACTTTTATTGGGTTGCGCTAACACGTCTACGGCAAATACTTGATACTTTTGGGTCAAATTGGGATACGTCTCTAAAGCAATAGGAGCACAGCCATTGCTACCGTGGATCAGCATCAAAGGTGGTTTAGATTTATCACCCACTACCAAAACATGCGTTTTACCAAAAGAAGTATCTATAAACGTACTGTCATAAGCTATTTGAAGTTCCTCTAACTTAGAGTCGTACAATGAAATAATTTCTTTTTTTCCAATTTCCGACTTGTATAATGATGGCATATCTTACTTTTAGGACAAATTTACTAATAATTAGGACAGGTTTACTAATGAGCTCAAAAAAAGATTTAATTTTAGATACATCTAGGCAATTATTTAATGAAAAAGGCTTTTATCAAGTCACTATCAGAATGATTGCTAATCAACTCAAAATGAGCTCAGGAAATCTTAATTACCACTTCAAAAAAAGAGAGGCTATTTTTGAATCGCTTTACTTTGAAATGGTGACCGAATTTGATAAAAGAATAACCGAGCTACCTCAAACCGAGATTAGTATGCGTCAAATTCACCAAGACATGTTAAGCAGCATGCAGAAAATGGTGCATTATACTTTCTTTTGGACAGACCTGTATCAACTTCTTCAAATTAGCCCAAAGGTGAACGCTCATTTTCAAGAGGTTTATCTACAACGCATCAATGGTTGTTTATTTCTTTTTAAACAGATGAAATCCTTTAATCTTTTAAATGGATTTGCATCTGAAAAAGAAGCGCAATATTTAGCTGAAAGAATGGTCCAGTACGGAAATACCTGGCTCTATTCTTCCAAGCTGTATGTTTCAGAAATAAAAAATGAAGAAATAGCCCATTATGCCAATACACTTCTAAGCTTCCTACTCCCCTACTTTACCTCAAAGGGGAAACAAGAATTTGAAAAATTATAGTTGAATCAAACTTTCAGCGTAACCATCAATATCAATACCGCCATAATTACCGGAACTCATAAACAATAAATTTTTCCCTTCCCAAGAGGTCTTCTCTAAATAGGCCTGTAAATCTGCTGTCGTATTAATGATAATTAAGTCATCTTTACCAAAGGCTTCTTTTACTTGATCCATACTTAAATCGGGTAATTTTTTGTGGCGAGCCGTTTCAGGTAAATAAAACAAAACCGCATAATCAGGCGTATCAAACGAACCACGGTATTCTTTCAAAAACTCTGGATTAAAACTACTAAACGTGTGCAGCTCCATAACAGCCACCAGCTCCCTGTTTGGCCATTGCGACTTTACGGCACTTGATGTGGCTTTCAGCTTGGAAGGAGAGTGCGCAAAATCTTTATAAATAACCGTGTTATCATTTTGCGCTACGGTCTCTAACCTTTTAGCCGCCCCACCAAAATTTTGAATAGCCTCATAAAACATCTCATTGGTAATATCAATTTGATTCAAAACCAATCTAGCACCGTTCAAATTTTGTAAATTATGGGTTCCAAAAACATTCAAAGGCACCTCTTGGTCTCCAACAACCAATGAAGTTTTGCCTTCCCTCACCTTATGTCCTGGGGTATTGTAACCGTAACATTTCACACTGGAATTTGCATTTCTAACCACTTTTAAAATTTCTGGGTCTTGATCAAAGTATATCAAGGATCCATCTTCCTCAATGGTATTCACGAAATCAGCAAATTGTTCTACGTAAAAATCAAAAGTGGGAAACACATTAATATGATCCCAAGCAATTCCTGAAATCAACGAAACATGCGGTTTGTACCAAATAAATTTGGGGCGCATATCGATGGGTGAAGACAAATATTCATCGCCTTCCAGTATAATAATTGGAGCCTCTTTAGTCAGTTTCACCATTCTATCAAAACCATCTAATTGCGCACCTACCATGTAATCAAAATCTTTTTCAAAATAGTTCAGTACATGAAGAATCATAGAGGTAATGGTCGTCTTTCCATGACTTCCTGCTATTACCACTCGGGTTTTATCTTTAGATTGGTTGTAAATAAACTCTGGATAAGAATACACTTTCAATTTTAGCTCTTGCGCCTTTAACAATTCCGGATTGTCTTTACGCGCGTGCATCCCTAAAATAATAGCATCCAATTCGGAATGAATTTTTTCAGGGAACCACCCAAAATCTTCAGGCAAAATTCCGGCTTGGGTTAATCTTCCTTTTGAAGGCTCAAAAACCTCATCATCACTTCCGGTAACTTGGTACCCCTTATCATGCATGGCCAAGGCCAAATTATGCATTGCACTTCCACCAATAGCAATAAAATGAATTCTCATAACTCTTACTCAATCAATAGTTTACTTTTTGGCATGGAAAAGATTTCCAGTACCCTTACGCTAGCCTAAACATAGCAATGAAAAACAGCTCAAATAGCTGGCATTATATGTTCTTATAAACACATACATGTTTGTGCACTTTTCTATGCTATTAATCGGTGAATTTCGACTTACTTTTGCAAAAAACAAAAGGTAATGGAATTCATTAATCAACGTATTTGTATGGGAAAGGACCTCGGGGTTCATGGCAATCTTTTTGGCGGCAATATGCTCAGTTGGATTGATGAAGCGGCAGGCACAATGGCTGCAGCTGTATGTCAATCGCCCAATATGGTGACCATCAAAATTGATGAAGTTGTTTTTCGTAAAGCCGTGAAGGTAGGTTACCTCATCAAAATTTATGGAACGGTTTGCAAAATGGGCCGAACTTCGGTTACCTTAAAAGTAGAGGCGCGAAAGCATAACGTTATAACTTTGGAAGAAGTTTTGGTATGCGAAACAGAAATTACATTTGTACGAATTGATGAGTTTGGTGATGCGGCTCCCATTCCTCAAAACGTACGTGAGCAATATGCCGAATTTGCAAAATAATCCACCATGGAAGTATTTCTAAATTTCTTAAAAACATTCGCCATTGAGTTGGTTTATTTGTTTGCCGAAATGTCCCCTTACCTGCTTTTAGGGTTTGCGCTGGCGGGTATACTTCATGTCTATTTTCCGAAACAAAAAGTAGCCAAATACTTAGGACGAAAGAATCTAAAATCAGTGGTAAATGCGGCTCTTTTAGGTATTCCCCTTCCGCTTTGTTCTTGTGGGGTTATTCCTACTGGAATTTCTTTTAGTAAGAATGGCGCAAGTAAAGGCGCTACGGTTTCCTTTTTAATTTCTACTCCACAAACTGGTGTTGACTCTATATTGGTTACCTACTCTTTATTGGGCTTACCTTTTGCTTTAATTCGGCCGGTTGCTGCTTTTATTACAGGAATAGTGGGAGGCGAAATCACTAATATCACCGACAAAACCCCCGAAGAACTATACGAAAACGAACCAGAAACACCTATCAAAGGCAATAAATTCAAAGCTGCCTTAAACTATGCTTTTGTAGAGTTTTTGCAAGACATTGCTCAGTGGTTACTTATTGGATTGGCCATTGCCGCTTTGATTTCTGCGGTTATTCCAAACGATTTTATAGGCAATAACCTGAGTAACCCGTACCTAAACATGCTCATTGTTTTGGTAGCTTCTATTCCTATGTACGTATGTGCCACTGGATCAGTTCCAATTGCGGCAGTATTAATGATGAAAGGTTTATCACCTGGGGCTGCTTTTGTTTTTTTAATGGCTGGGCCGGCCACCAATGCCGCTACCATGACGGTGATTAAGCAAGCCATGGGGTCCAAAGCTTTATACGCCTATTTAGGAAGCATCATTGGAGGCGCATTATTGATGGGTGCTTTTGTAGATCAATTGCCTGCGGAATGGTTTATTTTGCCTGGGATGAGTCTGGAAGGGCATAATCATGATGCCTTAACTTTGGGATGGTTTGAATGGTTAAGCGCAGGCACATTGCTCGTATTAATATTAAATGGTTTCCGTATCCAGTACATACCTAAAAAATTAAATTTAGAGAACATGAGTGCAAACGAAAAAGTATTTTCCGTAGAAGGAATGACCTGCAATCACTGTAAAGCCACGGTTGAAAAAAACTTAAGTATGTTAGATAAAATAGAATCTGTTCAAGTGGATTTAGCCTCTAAAACGATTCATATTAAAGGTGAAAATATAAACAGTGCGATTGTTGAAAACAAGGTAAAAGACCTAGGCTACGATTACCAAGGAGAGAAATAATTTTCGGTTACTTATCTTTAGACCCGAAGACGGTATATGAAAATTAGAACAAACATCATCAACTCCTTAAAAAACACGGGGTTCAGCTCTATTCCAGAGAATGAAGGCTCCCGTTTAATTAATAAGGATGGGCAGGTAAATGTTAAGCGCACGGGATTAGCCTTTTCGCAGCGTTTTAATTTGTTTCATTGGTTAATTAATATGAGTTGGGTTCAGTTTTTTGGATTCCTTCTTATTGGATACATCCTTGTGAATATCGCATTCGGGTTATTGTATGTCATTTTTGGTATTGATGGTTTATCAGGTCCTCATTCTGATAAATTTTGGAATCAATTTTTAGAGGCCTATTATTTCAGTTCACAAACCCTAACTACGCTAGGTTATGGAGCCATTAGTCCTGTAGGAAAAGCTCACAACCTTATTGCAAGTTTAGAGTCGTTTCTTGGATTATTAAGTTTCGCAACGTCTACCGGTTTATTATACGGTAGATTTTCAAGGCCTAAGGCTAAATTATTATTTACCAAAAATGCCTTGATTTCGCCATACAAAGGAAGTGAACGCGCGTTAATGATTCGGTTAGTGAACAGAAATGACGACCAATTAATTAACGTCAATGCCAGCATGATTTTATCTTGGTTGGATGATAATAATGGTAAAAAAGAACGAAGATTTAAAAAGCTAGATTTAGAATTCTCACATATTGACATGTTGGTTTCCAGTTGGACCATTGTGCATCCTATTTCTGATTCCAGTCCGATGAATGGTTGGAATTTAGAAATGCTCAAAGAGCTCAACGTAGAGGTTTTCTTGCAAGTAGATGCCTACGACCAAACTTACTCGCAACAAATTCATACCCGAGCATCTTATAAAAGTGAAGAAATTATTTGGGGAGCTAAATTCAGAAAAGTCCTAGGTTCTAACCATAAGGGCGAAGCCATACTTAAACTAGACGAGTTTGACGATTACGACTTAATGCCAATTTCATAATTTTTTACTGTGTTTCAAAAGAATTTTTTTTACCTCATTCACATCCAATATTTAGGTTTTCGTCTACATGGGTGGGCCAAACAACCGGGATTAAAAACAGTACATAGTTTAATTGACAAAACCATGCGTTTTGCTTTAGGGCACACCAATTTCAAAACTATGGGGACCAGCAGAACGGATGCTTTGGTGAGTGCGAATCACAGTGCTTTTGAACTTTTTTTAACCCAAGAGTTAGAAGATATCGATGAATTTCTTAGGGTTTTTAATAAAAACCTCCCCTCTGATATTAGAGCCCTTGGAGTAGAAATAGTAGACGAAACATTCAACATCATTAACACCGCAAAAACCAAACATTACGAATATATTTTTGCCCATGGGCAGAAACCGCACCCCATGGGAGCAGCTATTATGAGTTTTATTCCGAATGCATTAGATATTGAACTTATGCAAAAAGGAGCTGAGATGTTTCTAGGAACACATAACTTCGGAACATTCGTTACCAAACCTAAACCCAAAACACAATTTGAAAGAGAGGTATTGATTTCAGAGATTATTCCTAATACCAAATACACGGCAAGTTTCTTTCCTGATGAAAGTTTTATCTATCGTATCAGTTCACGCGGATTTATGCGGAATCAAGTGAGGTTAATGATGGGGCAACTTATTCAATTAGGTCAAGGAGAAATCAGCCTCGATGATTTAGAGGGCATGCTAGAAAAACGGCAGGATCAGCCCTTAATGACCATCGCTCCGGCTTCGGGATTGATACTGGAAAAAATAGATTTTGACAGGTAAACAAAAGCAAAAGACCCACAGACAAAAAAATATCATAAAAAAAAGCCGCAAAAAGCGGCTTTTAGGAGTGGTATGCAGTAACCTCTTAATGCGAGTACCTAAAAGTCATTTTGGTATCCTTTTCTAACATAGGATCATATTCCGTTGCTTCCAGAACCAATTCATTCGCAGATAAACTAACTAATGTCATTTCCACAACTTCGTTATTTTCTGTAATAATAATTTGCGAATCTTCGTTTTGAAAAGCCCAAGTGCCTTTTTGTTCTACTTGAGCTATAGAAGCCCCATAAACCAGCAAACCAGCATCTCTGCTTACACTATGGTCTGCGTTAAAACTTAATAAATCATCTTTATCCGTTTCTTCCATCAATGAAAACATATCCATAGGACCTGTAGGTAAACCCATATCCATGGTTGCAGATTTTAAAATCCACGCATCCGATGACAATAAGTTTTCTTTGCCTGTAGCAGCATTCGAATCGGCATTATTGCTACATGATTCGATCGTTGAAACAAACGCTAAAGCGAATATGGCGACCAGTGCCGTAATTATTTTAGTAACTTTCATATTGGTTGGTTTATAGTTGAAGCAAATATATTGTGGTCATTTCGTTCCCAGAATTTTTTAGTCACAAATTATAACTATTTGGTCACAAGCTCAATTTGTTAGTTTCTAATAAAAATGTGGCTCCCTCAAATAAAAAAGTAATGCGGCTTTTGTTTCTCCTTTTATTTCTCAAATTTGCACTCAAATATTTTCAAGTATATGTATTTCATACCTAGAAATTTTACCATCATTTCATTTATCGGGTTATTTATTGTCTACCTCATTGGTATTATGGTTCCTGATATCATGGAAGTGGATGCTGCCCAATATGCATCTATCAGTATGGAAATGGCAAAAACAAATAGCTTCCTAAAGGTGTACCACTTGCAAGGGCACTATTTAGATAAGCCCCCATTACTCTTCTGGTTTGGGGCCATCTTCATGAAAATATTTGGGGTAAATCATATTGCATATAGACTACCCACCTTTATTACTACCATTATTGGTGCATATGCTACATTCGCTTTAGGAAAAAGGCTTTACAACAAAAATGTGGGGACTATGGCCGCCCTAGTAATAAGTAGTTGTCAGGTATATATACTCCACAATCATGATGTTCGTACAGATACTTTATTAACGAATTTTGTAATCATTGCTATTTGGCAAGGAGTGGCTTACCTTCAAACCAAATCAATTACCAATTTTATTTGGGCTTTTATTGCCGTAGGTATGGCTATGTTAGCCAAGGGGCCCATTGGCGCAGTTGTTCCAGTTATGGCTTTGGGTACTCATTTATTGTATCAAAGAAGTTGGTCTAACCTATTTAATTGGAGATGGGCTGTCGGTATAATTATTGTCTTAATTGTTTTAACCCCTATGTTATATGGTCTCTATATCCAATTTGATGCAGACCCTATGGCAAAAGTTAATGGTCGTGTTGGTGTTTCTGGGTTACGATTTTTCTTTTGGGAACAAAGTTTTGGAAGAATTACAGGTGAAAACGTTTGGAAAGATGACTCTTCCTATTTCTTCTTTACTCATAATTATTTATGGGAATTCTTACCTTGGTCCTTAATTGGAATTGCGGGGTTCTGTGTGAAAATTAAACAACTAATAAAAGACAGGTTTCAACCTAATTCCAATAATGAAATGTATACCATTGGCGGATTTATATTTCCTTTTATCGCCCTATCCACCTCACACTATAAACTACCTCACTACATCATGGTAATTATGCCTTTGGCAGCCATTTTTACCGCAGCATATATTGACACCATTTTACGAAAGGAAAACAAAAAGGAATACAATGCCTTTAAGTGGATTCAATTGGTCTTTTCATTTTTAATTGGCTTTTTAGCATTAGGTATCATTTACTATGTGTTCCCAGTAACGCATGCCGTTTGGTGGTTAATACCATTGGGTATATTTACTGGAACTATCTTTATGGTGACTCAAAGAAATCAAGTGGTAAAAATTATGGGGCCATCTATCATTGCTCTGATACTCATGAATACTCTGATGAACGGATATTTCTATCCTGAATTGAATAAATATCAATCCGGTAAGTTAGCCGCAGATTGGATTAATGAAAACAACATTGATCATACGCAATTTCGTTTTTACGATAAACACTACCACAATACGTATTTCTATACCAATGAATATGTATACGGTTTTACCAATAACAAGCATATTAAGGACTTTACCAAAACGCAAGACCTATACTTGTATTCCTCAGAAAAAGGTCTTAGCCACCTTAAAGAAGCCAAAATCACCTACGTCATTGAGAAAGAGGTTTTTAATTTCCCGAATGCGGAATTAACCCCTTCGTTTTTAAATCCAAGAACAAGACCGGATGCACTGCAGAAATACTACATTGTAAAAGCAGAAAAACAACCATAAAAAAAGGGCGATTAATTAATCGCCCTTTTTTTATTCCTTCTCGTATGGGTTTACTTCACAATATCCATTTCTTTCACTAAATGACCTGCCCCCGCATACTTATCTACAATAAATAATACATATCGGATATCCACCATTATGTTCCTACAAATCTCTGGATCAAACATAATGTCACTCATGGTACTTTCCCATGTTCTATCAAAGTTTAACCCTACCAATTCTCCCTTAGCATTTAATGCTGGGCTACCTGAGTTTCCTCCTGAAGTGTGATTAGTTGCCGTATAACAAACGTGCATTTGATTAGTAGAATCTGCGTATTGACCAAAATCTTGTGAATCGTATAAATCCATCAATTTTTGTGGCACATTAAACTCATACGAACTAGTATCTCTCTTCTGTGCAATACCTTTCATGGTGGTATAATATTTATACTCCATTCCATCTACCGGCTCACTACCAGTAACCTTTCCATAACTTAATCTCAAAGAAAAATTAGCGTCTGGGTAATAGTTTTTATAATCGGGTAAAACTTCCATTAACCCCGCCATATACACGCGCTGAATACTGTCAATTCTGGCCTGCCCATTTCTGTAAGCAGGTGCCACTACCGATGAATAATTCTTTAAAATATCAGATGACACTACAAAGGCAGGATCTTGCAATACTTTTTTATACGACTTATCCGAATACGAATCTAAGAATGCAAATAACCTATCCTTGTCTGCAAACATTGAAGATTTGTACATCTGCTCGGTTGTTTTATTGGCTTTGTTAGGGTCATTGGTTCCAAACATGTGATACACCGTTGGAGGAACTAGGCTTGTGGTAATGGAAACCAAATACTCTGGCATCATATGAAACATAAGTTCCTCATCTACTGAAGCATCATAGTCTTTAAAATAGTCTTCAGCTGAAACCTTCAGCTTTTCAATCAGCTCTTTTCTTTCTTCCTCGGGTAAATCAGCATTGCTCAATTTCTTAAAACGTTGAGAGAACCTTAAGATCTCTGGACCATAATAGTAGATTTCAATAAACATGCTGCGTGACATCGAGTAGATTTTATAATCCGAATATTCCTTCGCATACGCATCCAGTACCCCGTCATATTTTGCAAAGTTGGAATTCGAACTAACCTTAGACTGAAATTCTGATTCTATAGCCATTTTCTTACCCATGGCATCTGTTTTTTCTAACCCTAAGATTTGTCCTTTATATTTCTTCCAAGCATTTGATATACGTGATTGCTTAGCCGCATACTTAATATTCAATTCGGCACTTGAACGCCTGTCTCTTATACACATCTCCGAGCCCACGAGACTCCTGAGCATCTCGT
>CAJXPI010000037.1 GCA_913057875.1 uncultured Flavobacteriales bacterium | reverse complement strand
AGATGCTCAGGAGTCTCGTGGGCTCGGAGATGTGTATAAGAGACAGAGTTAAAATAGGGCCGCTCAATTGTTGCGATGAACCCCATTTGCTACTTACTTCATGAACCGCTCCGTTTCGGGCCTGCGACCGTTCTTGAATCATGGATTCTACCATGTTTTCAGGGATGAGTAAAATGAGGATTAAAAATCCGATAGTGAGCATTTTGAGCATAATGGAGGTTTTTACCCAGTGGCTTGCTTTCTCCATAAATCCTTGTTCTTGATCTTCCATAATATTGGTTTTAGTTGTTTTAAAAGTACTTTGAAAAACAAAGTTTAATAGGTAAATTTTTTTACATATGGGATGATTTTAAAATTTCGGACAAACCGTCTAAATGGGCTTTGAATTCTTTTTTTCCTTTCGGGGTGATAAAATATTTGGTGTTTGGTTTTTTACCAATAAATGACTTTTCAATGCGGATAAATTCGAGTTCTTCCAATGCTCCTGCATGACTGGCAAGATTTCCATCGGTGACTTCCAGTAAGTTTTTCAAACTTTTAAAGTCTAAAAATTCATTCACCACCAATGCCGACATAATACCTAATCGGATCTTGTTGTTAAACGCTTTATTTAAATTTTGAATGGGGTTTACCATGGCCGCAAACTTATTCTTTTTCGTATTTGAAATACATAATGGTTCCGTAAAGAATGTGCAATATTCCGAATCCTACCGCCCAAAAGAATAATCCATACCCAATAAAAATGGTAGCTAAAAGACCAAGAATGACTTCAGCAATACCTAGGTAATGGATATCTGAAACGGTGTATTTACTTGCGCTGATTAATCCTAAACCGTAAAATATCAATGTGGTTGGCGCTACCAATCCAATTAAGCCTTTTGATACTAAAATGATGCTTACTAACCCTCCCGTTATTAACGGATAAGCTAAACTTGAAACCAAGTGCTTCGCAGAGCTATCCCAAATTGGGCGACCTTGTTTTTTTGCAGATTCGTAGGTAAAGAAAAAGCCCATTCCCAAGGCGGCCACTAAAGTGATTAGAGCAATAAGCCCTAATTTAATAATTAGGGAGTAGGGCACCACGGTAACTAATTCTCGGGTAAAATAGGCATCACCCCCATACAAAGCTTCATATCCAGCATAAGCGCCCATCAAGGCAGAACCACCTGCGGCAATTCCTGATTTTCCACTTAATGATAAAAACCGAGAGGATTTCTCCATCATGTTTTTAATATCAGATAGATCTTGGATGTATTTTTCTTTCGTCATGATGATGATGTTTTCAGAGTGCTTTGAAAAACAAAGTAAATGGATTTAATTGAATAATCGAAAGAAATGGGTTGTTAAAATTTAATAAATACTTTGAATGAAGTCTTTTACGGCTAAATAGGAAGCGCGTTTATTTTCTATCCAGCCCATGTGCCCCGTGTTTTTTAGTACTACTGTTTTGCAGTTTTGAGGAATGCTACTTTGATGAATTAATTTTTTGGCCGGTAACACCGGGTCCAAATCTCCAATTACATAGTGAAACGGAAACGGGGCAAATTTCAACACAATTTCATTATCGGCTCTATCACGCATTCCACCTAGAGCGGCAATAATGCTTTGCACGCCAATTTTGTTGGCGCGTTTCACTAGCGTGTTAATGGTCTTAGCGTATTTGGTTCTGTTCTTATCCGAAAAAAGTAAGGGTATAGAATTTCGTACAAATGAGGATTTATTTTGTTCGACCAATTTAATGGCGCGATTACGATTTTGTTTCTTTTCTTTTGAATCTGCGGAAGCGGTAGAAAAATAAAGAGAAACGCCTTTAATCATATCGGGGTACGTTTCAGCAAATGCTAGGGCAGTGTACCCACCCATAGAATGGCCTACAAGAATGACTTTTCGAATGCCTTCTTGTTTTAAAACCGCGCGTACACTTTCTGCCATTAATTGCATAGAGTGCACATACCCGAAATTATCTGATTTGCCGTGTCCGGGAAGATCGATGGAAATGCAGCGGATCTTTTTTGGGAGGTGAGATACGTAATACTTCCACATTTCCATGTCTTCCAGAAAACCGTGTAGAAAAACCACAGCCCGTCCTTTTCCGGAATCGGAATAACGGATTTTGCCTTCTCTAAATTTTACGGTCTTTATCAAAACTACAGGTGTTTTAATGGGGTCAAATGTACACGCAGCTTAGGGTTGTTATAGCACACCTGCACTTTGTGTTATTCACGTGTTTTACACAGGTTCATTCACAATTGGTTACCTTTGCAACTTCATAATTATGGCAAAACCAGAGGTCTTTACATACGATTCGGTAGAAGAAAAATGGAACATAGGAAGCCACGCTTTAGGGTTGGTTTTAAGTGTAGTAGGTTCTGTGTTTTTATTGGGGAAGGCCATTTCATCAGAGAATATTTATGCTATTATTAGTAGTGTGGTGTTTAGTGTAGCTATGATGTTGTTGTATTTAGCATCTACGTTGTATCACTATTCCAGTAAGGGGAAAACCAGACAATACCTCCGCATTTTTGATCATGCTTCTATTTACCTACTCATTGCCGGAAGCTATACGCCATTTACGTTAGTTACTTTACATGGAACCGTGGGCTGGGTGATTTTTGGTGTCACTTGGGCCATGGCTATTGGGGGTATTATTTTGAAACTTTTCTTTACTGGCAAATATAACATCCTATCTACCCTCATGTATGTGGTGATGGGTTGGAACATTGTGTTTGCTATTGTGCCCTTAATTGAAAATTTAACTTTACCCGGGTTTTATTGGCTCTTGGCTGGAGGAGTTATTTACTCTATTGGAGCGGTGTTTTTTATGTTTGATAAGATCAAATACACCCATGCTATTTTTCACGTATTTGTGCTAGCCGGAACCGTTTGTCACTTTTTTGCGGTGTATTTATACGTGTTGTAACTTACATCCACACTTTGGTGCCTTCTGTACAATTTTGGCAGATGTCAATGTTTTTTCGCGACTGAATAATTGAATTTCTAAATGCTTTGTACGTGTCGTCATGCCAAATGTCTTTGAAAGACTGGTTTTGAATAGTACCCATTTTATACTTGGCATCCTTATCAAAACAACAAGGAACCAAATCGCCATCCCAAGTAATTACCGTAGAATGCCATAGGCGCCAGCAATGGTTGCGTAGCTTGTTTTTGATTTCGAAAAGTCCGTCTTTGTTCTTTTTGTAACGCGAATATTTTTCGTTGGTAGGGAATAGGGGACTACCATTTTTGTAATCGTAAACTTGAGCCGTTTTTAAAGCCACTTGATCTACACCCATTTTATCGGCTAGCTCATATAAGTCATCAATTTGATGCTCATTGTGTTTCACCACCAGGAATTGAAAAATAACTTTAGGCGTAGCAGAATTTAATCGTTTTTTAGCGGCAATAATGTTTTCGGTACCCTGAAGTACTTTATCTAAATGACCATGAACACGGTATTGCTCATATACTTCTTGGGTGGTGCCATCCATAGAAATAATTAGGTGATCTAATCCAGAATGAATAATTTCTTCGGCTACTGTGTCGTCAATAAAATGGGCATTGGTAGAAGTAGCGGTAAATATTTTTTTATCGGAAGCGTATTTTACCATCTTCAAGAAATTCTTATTAATGAAAGGCTCCCCTTGAAAATAAAAGGTGAGATACACCAAGGTGTCTTTTACCTGTTCAATTATTTTTTCAAATAGCTTAGGGTCTAAATTTCCTGTAGGACGAGAAAATTGTTTCAAACCACTAGGACACTCCGGGCAACCTAAGTTACAAGCCGTGGTGGGTTCAATACTCATGCTTATAGGCATTCCCCATTGCAGCGGTTTTCGAGTAATTCTACTGGCATAGTAACCTGAAATCAATTTAAGCCCATTGACAATTTTGGTTGCCGTTAGTTTTTGAAATAAGAGCTTTCTGTCTTGCATTAAATTGATTTGACACAAATGTATAATTATATCGCTGCTAAAGAATTTAATGCATTTGTTGATGGTATTATTTTTTGTAATCCAGTACCTAGAAATACAAAAGCAATAGAAAAGACAATTGCCAATTATTGCACCTAAAAACTTGAAAATGCGGTTACTTTTGCCGCATGAAAAATTTAGATTTTAGTTCGCGAGCAGTCCAAATTATTACCTTGATTTTTTTGTCATTAATTTGGGGTAGTTCTTTCATCTTAATGAAACGTGGATTAGAGTCTTACCCTCCACAAGAAATTGCGGCTTTGCGTTTATTCTTGGTGTTTGTGGTTTTACTTCCCAGTACCATAAAACATTTCAAAGCCTTAAAACCATCTAACCGATGGGCGTTTTTAGCGGTTGGTATTTTTGGTAGTGCATTACCTTACTATTTGTTCGTTACCGCTCAAACGGAAATTAGTAGTTCGTTGAGTGGCATCTTAAATTCTTTAACGCCTCTGTTTACTTTGATTTTTGCCTTGGTTTTCTTTAAAGAAAAAATCAGACCCATAAGTATGCTAGGAGTGACTCTTGGATTGATTGGTGCGGTGGGTTTAATTTACTTCTCGGCCGAACATGAGGTAGCTCAAAGTTTCACGGTTTACATGTTATTACCGGTGATTGCTTCGGCATGTTACGGAATTAATGTAAACATTATTAAATCAAGATTACAGAATATTGACCCGGTTGCGGTTACGGCTTTATCATTTGCGTTGATTGGCCCGTTTGCAGGAGCGTACTTATTTGGAGTGAGTGATTTTGTGAATCATTTTCAAGAACCCAACGGCTTACAAAATTTTGGATATATATCTATTCTTGCTGTAGTTGGAACGGCCATGGCGGTTTTGATATTTAATATGCTAATTAAAGAAACTACTGCACTTTTTGCCTCATCTGTTACGTACTTGATACCTATAGTAGCCATTGTTTGGGGCGTAATTGATGGTGAAGAATTTAATATGATTCAGCTGGTTTTTGCGGGATTAATACTTGGAGGGATTAGCCTGATAAAAAGCAAGAAAAAGGCAGATTAAAGAAATTGAAATGGAGCTGCGGAAGTTTATTAATTTTGCAGCCTTAAATTTAAGAAAGCATGACAACAGGAACAATAAAAACAGCAAAGGGAGACATGAAGGTATCATTTTATGATAACGATGCTCCAAACACAGTAGCTAACTTTGTGAAATTAGCTAACGATGGTTTTTACAACGGATTAAACTTTCACCGTGTAATTCCAGATTTCGTAATTCAAGGTGGATGTCCAGATGGTTCTGGTGCAGGTGGTCCTGGTTATGAAATTGACTGTGAATTAAAAGGAGATAACCAATTTCATGATAGAGGAGTATTATCAATGGCTCACGCAGGTAGAAACACCGGTGGATCACAATTCTTTATTTGCCACAGTAGAAACAACACATCTCATTTAGATCGTCAGCATACGTGTTTTGGAAAAGTAACCGAAGGTTTAGAGGTAATTGATGCTATTCAACCAGGAGATAAAATTATTGAAATAGTGATTGACTAATTACTAAACTCAAATAGAAATTGTAAAAGCCAGAACATTTGTTCTGGCTTTTTTATTGCCATAAAATGTGAGTTGCAACCATTCGTCCTTCAGATAAACCGCTCCTGTTAAAATGGAGTTTTTGTGGGGTAATCTACCAACCCACTAGGGTTTTTAAACGTGGGGCCTGTTTTACAAAAACAATATTCACACTATGAAAAAAATTTATCTATTAACATTAGGTGTTGTGGCTTCTGCGGCATCTTTTGCACAAACTGAGCTTAAGGTTCAGAACGATGGAAAACCATTACAATACGTAGGGAAGTCAATCCTTTCGTCAGAAGCTGTTAATGATGCATCTAGAGGAACTGGAACATGTACGGACACATCACGTTGGGCTTGGGGTCGTTCATTCCAATCTACCGGAGCATCATATTTTTCAAACTTTATGCATGCAGATACGGGTATTACTAATGCATACGGAACGTATGTGCCAGTTCCAACTGGACAGTCGGTGGATATTTCTGGCTTTTCATTTTACGCATCTTCTTTACGTCCCGATGGCGCTTCTGTTTCGGTAAATGCAGTATTGTATGCCGCAAGTGCAGATTCATTACCTATGGGAGCTGCATTAGCTACGATAGCAGTTTCCGTAGATACATCTACTACTAATTTTATTGAGCCAATGTTACAGGAAGTTTCATTTCCTTCTGCTATTACTCATTCAGGTGCTTTTATTCTGTCTATTGAAAACTCAACTGCGATTGGTGATTCTATTTCACTTTTAAGAGGATTTACAGGTTCGGGAGTTGCTGATAATTTTCCAGTGGTATTTAAGGCAATTGATTTTAATGGAGGGGTTTATACAAGACTAGAAGGCACTCAAATTGGAGCACGTTTGCCTCATTTTTATCCATACATAACATTTAACCAAACCAATGACTTCACTATGAGTGTTAATAAATTGGGTGGTCCAAATGACTCTGTTGATTTTACTTATGAGGGTCCTAGTGCTACTGATCATCCGGTTTTATCTATTTCAGGATTCTTAGAAGAAGTAACCTCAACTTGGAACTTTCAAGATGCAAGTGGGACTTTTTCAGCAAGAGATACGGGTCATGTGTTTGTTGATCCAACTAAAGATTACCAAGTTTCTTTAACGGACTCTTTATTTATGTGGAATGGAAGTGTATGTGTGTTAACACAATCGCACCTATTAGAACAAGCATGGCCTGCAAGCATCAACGATGTAGATTCTAAAAAAGTAAAAGCTTTTGTAATGGATAACAACATTACGGTGCAAAACGCAGAAGGTTTAGTGACTATTTATAGCATTACAGGTGCAGTAGTAAAGAAAGCTTACGTTTCGGCTACTACGCAAACTATTGATGCTTCTGATTTGAATGAAGGTGTTTACATTTTAACGGTAAACGATCAAGCAATTAAGTTTAAGCTGTAAGTAAATTAATTTCGAATTTAAAGCGCAATACCCATTGGTGTTGCGCTTTTTTTATGGATTAAACTCTCGAGCCTGTTTGATATACAACTGTCCATTTTGATCAATTTTGAACTCTACGTCCATGGCAAATTGATTGAATTCGATGGTTTGGGGAGTTTTATCGTAAAAGTGTTGTTTGATTTTTTGGAGTTGATTAGCCAAGTTATTTATTTCCTTTTCGGTCATTAATAATTGTCCAGAACCTAAACTTGAGGTTGCAATAATTTCAATGGTGTTATTTTCATCATACATATTATTCAAATTTGTAGGGTAGCAAACAAATTGGTCGCAGATTACTCCTTTAGACGGTTTTACTACCGATTCGTTACCCTCTTGGGCATTCACCACATATCCAAAGTAGCTATCTCTATACAAGTTTTTGGTAATAGCCACACCATTCACTAGTTCATTCGGAAAGGATCTGTGGACCAATACGCCCATGTAAACCGTTCGTTGGTTAATGTCAAAGTATTGTCTTTCCATGTAAGCTCCATACGACCATAAACTTGCCCAAACTTTTTTAATAGCTTCGTCAATGGGTTTGTCCATGTCGTGTATAATTCCAGTACTAGAAGTGTATAAACCGGCTCCGGAAAAACCAGCTCTATCTTCCGCGTTGGTAGAAGATCTAAATCGGAGTTTTTTATATTCTCCTAAATCTAGAGCCCTGTTTTGAACCTGGTTCATCAAATTACCATCTAAAGTTTGGTATCGGATTTTATTACGAATTTCTTTCAGGATGTATTTAATGGTGTCGGTAGAAGATTGATGGGCTTGGTATAAAAGTAGTTGGTTTATTAATTTATCCGCTCCAGATGCTTCAATATGTTCTTGATAGAAGTAAAACGGAATGGCAAAAGCACTTTCTGGAGTCTGAAAATTGGCGTTTGTACTCAATTGCACTAATTCGGCAAAATTGGAGGCTTTATTTCCAATGAACCTCCCTCCCTTTTTAATGGCCTTATCTAAGGTAATCAAGGAGTCAGGTTTTAAATCATATCGAAGAGAAAGTGTTTTTTTTCGCTTCCGAATTGTGGGAAGTTTTTCAATGGGTTTAATCAAAAATGTGTCACTAGTGACAGTAAGTTGTATGTTTTGGTTTTTGTACGAAATCAAATCCTTATTGGTTTCAGCGTTCTTTAAAACCATAATCGGAATTTCTCTGTTTTGGCCTAAAATGGATAAGTGACTCAATGGGGTTTGAAATTCAGTAACAATAATACCAGCTACCTTAGGAAGTAATAAAGGTGTTTTGTGGAGTACAATGATGTCTGTAGGTAGGATGTTATCAAATTCTTTTTTTAGATTTTTGATGTACTTTAAGGTCCCTTTTGCTTTTCCTTCGCTCACTTTTTGGTACACCAAATCTTTATATAACTCAGAAGGAAAAAAGGGGCTTAAGTGATTTAAATCGGACACTTGATTTTGCAGGCGGTAACTGTTTATGAAAAAGTAAAGGTCCCTGCCCAAAAAGCTATGTTCAACCACTTCATTATATAAGCGCTCAATATGATCAATGTCCATTAAATCACTTGGCGATAACTCTAAGAAATAAAGGTCTCTATTAGGAACATAGTTTAGGTTAGCGAGCAAATACTCTCGCTTATCTGTGTTGGTGTAGTTAATGTCGTTAAAGGTTCCTAAGGGTCTGAAATTCTTTAATACTCTTGAGCAAAATTCATGATGATATTCAAAGTTTTTGGCGTTTAAGAAATAAACGACTTCTGACTCTAAATCAAAAACCACTTTTACGGCATCCAATTGTCCGTATTTTCCTGAAATAGGTAAACCAGCTAATGTTTTAAATTCAGCTTGTGTTTCTAATCGGTCAAGGTATGATTGCCCTTTGGTAATTAAGGAAGAAAGAATAAATAACCCTAAGACGAGGAAGGTTCTTATCATTTTGTTTTTTCAGTTGTTATACAAGATTTGAGCCAATTGTAAATCTACTAAAACAAACTGAAAAAGAAACAAATCAGAGCTGTGTAAACCTGTTTTTATTAAGTAATAACAGCAGCTCTGATTTGTTTTAGAATTCTAATTAAAACCGGTACATCAAGCCTGCGTTGACTCCGTAATAGAATACTTTGGGGGATATGGTTGCATTTTGAGGAGCAATAGAATTTAAGTTCCATTTAATTTGTGGACGGGCCGTTAGCCACCAGTTGGAGTTTAATCCATACCCAAATTCAGAATGAAATAGGAAACTAGTTTGTATAGGTGCAAAATCTTTTTGTGATTTTATTTCTTGCGCAAAAGGATCATTAGAACTGAAATAGGAACCCGATGCATTTATCACCGTACCCAGTGATATACCTGATGCTAGCTGAATGTTTACTCGGTTCCATGCATAATTGTAAGTAAGTAAAATAGGTACTTCAATAAGTGTCATTTTACTTTCCAATTTCGTATTTTGTTCAACGGAATCCTTGAGCAAAACATACACATCTTCATACGTGGTATCATAGGTTGTTGGGTAATAGTACCAGTCACCTAACCACCAAACACGATTGGTAACGGGGTTAATATACTCTTCTGTTGTCCAGTAACTATTATCTACTTCATCCAAATAGCTAAATGATTGAGACGTTTGAAGTTGGTTCCACGAAATACCCGATTGAACTCCCCATCTTTTATGGAAAAGATACTCTAACGAAAGTTCTATATTTTGTTCCTGTGATTTAGAGGTTCTCAAATTACTTGTAGAAGAATTTTGACCTTCCCAAAGCGCTCCCGCGGATAATCGTAAACTAAAGGGGTTGAATAATTTTTTATGTTTTGTTTCTTTAAAGTTTTGACCATTTACAAAATCTTCTTCAGAGCTTAATGTACTCCAGGGTTTGGGCTCCAAAAAAGGAATGGAAGCTATTTCTGTTTTTAGCGTGTAACTTGGTGATGACTCCTCTTTTAAGCTAGATTTATTGCTTGTATTTGTTGGCGTAGGTGAGTTAAGGTTTTTTGAATAAGAAACGGAAACTTTTTGATTAGGAAGAACTTCTTCCGTAGTGTTTTTATTCGCCTGTGTTTGCGTTGGGTGTGATGAAGCAATAATAGAGGTGGAAGCCCATTCTTTTGCAAATGCGTTGGGTATACTCGTTTTGTTTTGCGTTTTTGTTTTTTCCGTACTGGAAGACTTGGAAACGCTATTGTCTAGATTTGTTGCAGCACTAGGGGAAATAGACTTTGTATTTTCTTTTTTACTGGAGTTAAGGTCTTTTGTGGTAATGGAATTAGTGTTTGTTTTTAGATTTTCAGGCTTTGTATTTGATGCCAATAAAGAGGTGTTTTCTTGCTGAATTTCAACGGTTTTATTTTCTAAAGTTGGTTTTTCGGGAGTAGAACCAAAAAACAGAATAGCAGAAATAGAAGCAGTAACGAGTACTGCTCCAGTAATAAAAAATGGTTTTAAATAAAATGGCGTTTTAGCCACTTTACTGGCATTAATCATTTGCTTTGCTTCTTGCCAATATGCAGGAACAATTTCATGCTCTTGCGGCTGAAAAGCATTCTTAAACAGCTCGTCTAAGTTTTGATCACCTCTACTCATATGGCGATTGCTTTATTAATGTTTAACGAATTGGTGACCATCACCTTTAATTTTTTTCTAGCCTCTGCTAGCAACCATTTTGAGGTTCCGCTCGGAATGTCCATTAGTTCAGCTATTTCCTTGTGGGTATAGCCGTCAATAACATATAGGTTGAATACTTCCTTATGCGATACTGGTAATTGATGTATTAACGATTTGATGTGATCTACATCAATCTGCTCCATGATTTCATTTAAAGAATAGCTATCAAAAGTGGCGTTTGACGAATCAAAATCAGTGGGTACAAAAATGCTTTTATTGGTTTGTTGACTTTTATATTCGTTAATGATCGTGTTGATCATTATTCGTTTTATCCATCGGTCAAACGGCACTTCTGTTTTGTACTTTTCTAAATTCTGAGTAATTCGTAAGAATGCCTTATTTAAAACTGGGGCAGCTTCTTCTTTGTTTCTAAAATACCGCACGCAAACAGCCATTAGAGAAGAAAAACAAAGCTTATACAATTCGTAGTAAGCTTTCTCTTCACCTTTTATGCATTTTTTTAAAAGCGATTGGTCTATTAGCATAGAATGGAAAAAACCAGAAGACCTCTCTTAGGAGGCCTCCCGGTGTTACTAACTATTAACTCAAATTATTTTACAATTTTGAAGTTGGCACGTTGGCCATTATTTTCAATGGTTAAGAAATACATGCCTTCACTCCAATCAGACGTTTTGATTCTTAAAACGTTGGCCTGGTTGGCAGTAAATGTTTGTATTGTTTTTCCTGAAAGGTCTGTTAATGTGAACGTTGAATTCCCTACTAACAAATCATTCATTTCAATTGTAAGTTCTTCCTGTACTGGATTTGGATATAATTTTATATCTGCAAATTCAGGTAACGATGGAACACTTGTTGTGATTCCTACCTCAACCGTGGTGCTATTTACCGTTACTTTCACTTCGTCTTCTCCAGGATGCATAGCCGTTAAAGTGCTAGTGATAGGTGTGGTTACTCTACCTTGAACTTCCGGGTAAATGGTGTAGGTGCCAAATGGTAAATTGCTTATTTGGAACGTTCCTTGGTTGTCACTATAAGTGTAGGCTACCGCATCACCATTTTGATCATACACCATGATATTGATGTCTGATATTGGGTCTCCCGTTTTGTTGGCTCCTTGACTAACTAAACCTGCAATGAATCCAGGGCCTCCAGTATTCGTTCCCGCTACTAAATCGATGTCAATGTTGTTTAAATAAGGAGCGTTTAAAATTACATCGTCCGCATTGCTCCATAACAAAGCGCCATTGTTTCCGGAAGGAGTACTAGCATGATAAGTAGGCAAATAACTTGCGAAGTTGGTGGAAGCTGGACTTAAGGCTGCTTTTACCAAATAAGTTCCATAAGCTACGTTGCTAAAGAAGTACATGCCCATTGAATCAATGATAGTGGTATCAATTAAAGCTAAGTTCCCCGAAGTGTCATTGGCTACTAAGAAAACTACACCATAATTAGCGTATGAGTTACCCATGTTTACTATTCCAGAAATACTTCCAAACGAAGGACCTGGAATGTATACTAGAGTGTCATAAAAGGCAGTACATCCAGTAGAGGTAGTTAAAATACACTGCACTAAAAACGAACCTGCTGATGCGTAAGTGTGTGTTGGACTCATAACTGAAGACGAGTTTCCATCTCCAAATGTCCAAGAATAAGTAGCTGATGGATCTGGTGTGTTAGGCACAAAAGAGTAGGTGTTTCCTTGATAGGTATATGTAAATTCAGCGTCACAAGTAACTCCGCCTCCTGTTGTGTAAGTAAAAGTTACACAAGAAGAATCGCTACACATGGTGCTGGCATCATAAATATCCATGCACATGGTATAGGTCCCTGGTTGCGTAAGTGTTACTGTTGGATTTGCTCCGGTATATGTAGATCCGTTACTTAAAGTCCAAGAATAGGTTGATGTCGGGGTAGGATGAGAGGCGCTAAAATTATAAATCCCGTTACTATCTACATATGTGAAGGAAGCGTCACAAGTTGGAATAGGTACTCCAATGTAAACAGGAGTTACTATGGTGTCGGAGCAGAGATTAGGATAACTTATACTAAACGTAACATTATAGACTCCTGGTGATGCGTAAGTATGGAAAGGTAAATATGACCCGGAAGTAGTTCCATCTCCAAAATCCCAATAATAATTCGCAGCCGAAAAAGGATGGGTAGGTGTAAAGTAAACAACTCCATTACTATCATTATAGGTGAAACTAGCATTACAAGTAGGGGTTGTAACTCCTGAAACAACAATAGTGTTAGTAACTGTATCTGCGCAAAAGTTACTGTCGTATAATGTACATGTTACGTTATACGTGCCATTAGCCATATAAATATGGACCGCGGGGCTAGCACCTTCAATTGGAGAGCCGTCTCCATAGTCCCATTCCCATGTAACATTCCCAGGCCATGTGGTTGGATAGTGGGAAGGTGTGAAGGTATAAATAGCAGCGGTGCCAATATGAACACTCGTAGAAGTAAAAGCTGCGCTACAGGTGGTTCCCCCAGGAACGGAAACATTTCTAGATAAGGTGTCAAAATCACTACACATGTTGATGCTATCACCAAAATACGCGGAGATAGTGTAAGTACCCGAGGTGGCATAGGTATGGGTAACTACTTGTCCGGTGTCAAAGTTTCCATCGCCAAAATCCCAGCTATGGTATTGTTGCGAAGAAGTAGGATTGGTAGAAGTAAAGGTGTAAGTTGCTCCAATGTTGGTAGAACTTATTGTTCCGGTACACTGAGCCATAGCCCACTGAGAAGTCAGTAGGGCCATAATCAGAACTAAAATGGCGTTAAATTTTTTCATAATAATCGTTTTAGTATTGTTTAAAAATGAGTTTGATGTCGACTTTCATTTATATAGACAAGTTGAAAACGGTAAAGGGTTGGAAAAATTCAAAAATAAATATTTGCACCTGTCAAATTCCAGCTATTTTTGGAATGAATATTGCTTAATCGTTGCTCGAATTAACTAATTAAAACTTTACGATGCTAAGATTAATTATTACCCTACGTATTGGAATATTTACATTTCCAATTTTTGCCCAAGATTCTACTACATTTAAAATTAAAGATTTCTCGCTACGAGATTATGAGGCTCCTGATATTAAGTACCGTCAATTAGATGCTGGAATGAATGGATCTCTTAATGGAGGTGAAAGTTATGGTAATAGTAATGGCAATTTGTTTTTTAGATTATTTCAATATCAAAATTTAGTGGATAAACAGACCGTTTCAAACTCTCAAATTGCTTTTTCAGGTAGCGAGAATTGGGCGGCAAGTTACACTTCAAAACAAGTGCAATTTTTTGCCAATTTGGATCATGAAAATCAGAATAGGTATTATGGTCAGGATGATAATTTTTTGGCTTTTCATTTTAATGTGCGTGATGAATTTTTTAAAATCAAAAGAGAGTTTCAGGACACTTTAAATGAAAACTATACAGGAGAGGAGAATAGACTTTATTTCCAAGGGTATTTGACTGCTGGAAAGGGACGAATTCAACCGGTTGCTCCCGCACGAAGAGCTATGGATATTTTGATTTCTTTAGAAAAGTATAATCGCTTGACAAAAGAGCCATCTTCCGAAATGGTAGATTCTTTGGCTAAGGTTGCTAATAGAGTAATCTACAAACGATTTTTTGATCGTAGGTACAAGCGCATTTATCAATTAGAAGAACTGGATAAAGCTATTCAAAGTATGCAGCTGGTGGATAACCCTGATATGATTTACGCGGCTAACCTAAGTGATGTGTGGAATTTTGCACTGAATTTTAATAGAGGGGCAGGTACTAGAATAGAATATGGGTTAATTCCAACTGCCATTGTAAATTTTTCGAAATACGAATTTGAGAATTTAGATCAAACAGACAATTCAAGCAATTTAAATTATGGGTTAAGCGGAATGTTCGCCTGGACAAAGGCTTCGCCAATTTCTTATAAATGGCAGAGTGATTTAAGATGGGATATTAATGCAGGATATTCTAAATCTATTGATCTAAGGGATGGAGATGTTAATGGGGAAGGGGTGGTAGCTAATACTAATTTTAGTTGGAACTTAGGGTATTACCCAAATACAAGGACCTATCTTGGGTTCCGTCCCTTTGTAAATTTTGATGTTAACATGATGCAAGAAAATTCTTCAGATGAATATAATGGTCAGGTAGGAGCAAGTTTAAAAAGTTATTATTATGTTTCTCAAAGATTTAGGGTGAGTTTGGATGCGTCTTACGAAGTTGGAACGGATTATTATTTCTCGTCTATCAATAAACCCTTTTGGAATGAGGTAAATCCAATTGATAGATATGATAGCCGAAGACCCTATGGTTATTCAGTAAGGATAAGATTTGACTACGCTATTATATAACCAAAAAGAGCCGCTTAAAGCGGCTCTTTTTAGTTAACGATCTTGATACATATCGTCATAATATTTTTGATAATCTCCGGAGGTAATGTTGTTCATCCACTCTTCGTTATCCATATACCAATTAATGGTTTTTTCAATACCTTCTTCAAACTGCAGACTTGGTTCCCAACCTAATTCAGACATTAATTTATGTGAGTCAATAGCGTAACGTAAATCGTGACCAGCTCTGTCGGTTACATAAGTAATCAGTTTTTCAGATTCCCCAATTTCACGACCTAGTTTTTTATCCATCGCCTTACAAATTACTTTGATGAGGTTGATGTTGGTCCATTCGTTTTCTCCACCAATGTTATATGTTTCTCCCAATTTTCCAGTATGGAAAATAACATCAATAGCACGTGCATGATCTACCACAAATAACCAATCACGAATGTTTTCTCCTTTTCCATATACTGGAAGAGGCTTGTTGTTGCGAATGTTATTAATGAACAACGGGATTAGTTTCTCAGGAAACTGATTGGGTCCGTAATTGTTAGAACAATTTGAAATAACTACAGGCAAACCATACGTATCAGAATAAGCTCTCACAAAATGATCAGAACTTGCTTTTGAGGCTGAATACGGACTGTGCGGATCGTAAGGGGTAGTTTCTAAGAACATGCCTTCTTCTCCTAGTGAACCATAAACTTCATCTGTACTCACATGGTAAAACAGTTTATTATCAAAATTGTCTTTCCAAGTGTGTTTGGCTGCATTTAATAAATTTACGGTTCCCACCACATTGGTCATTACAAACTCTAGTGGATTTGAAATAGAACGATCCACGTGACTTTCAGCCGCTAAATGAATAACCGAATCGAATTGGTGTTCTTCAAAAATGGATTGAATATAGTTGCCGTCAACAATGTCTCCTTTTAAAAAGGTGTAATTAGAAGCAGATTCTACATCTTTAATATTCTCTAAATTACCCGCATACGTCAATTTATCTAAATTGAAAATATGAGCGTCAGGATATTTGGTAACAAATAAGCGAACCACATGACTACCAATAAATCCGGCTCCACCGGTAACTAAAATCTTTTTCATAAAAAGGGATTTTTAAGATTGCAAATCTAATAAAATAGGGCGCTTAGAAATAACTTTATTTTCGAGGTTTTTTGTACAAAGGAACCGAAGAACAAGGCTCACCAAACATGATAGATTTAGCGTATGGTTTTAAACGTGAAATGTAATTGTTATACGCTTGTTGCGGAATAGGAAGGTTGCCACATCCTTTTACTATTATTAACGCATCTTGATATTGTGAAAAATCGTGATTAGAGAATACTTCTTCAAACAAAACGGTTTCCAATACTTCTTGGTTTCCGTACACCGCTTTTTTAGCGTAGGGTTCCAATGCAATAGAAATTAATAGGTACGCCCAAGAGGGAATAATAACATCAGCCGAGCAAATAATAGAAACGTATTGGTCTTCATATTGCGACCAATCATGATTTGCAACATGATCTCTGAAATCTTTTTCTTTGAGAATTAATTCCTGAAATAACCATGTCCTTAAATCAAAAGTAGTCCGTTTACCTTTTGGGTAAAACGATGCCAGGTCAATTTGCACTAAACTGCTATTGGCTACTTTATTTACTATTTCTTCCATGATTATTATTTTTAGCGAAAGTACTGGAATGTCTCTAAATAGTGGCGATTGAAATAAAATTATAGGAAATATTTAGCTTTTTAATTTCAATGATTAACTTGGCCACAGAAAATCAAGGTTCATGACTGAAAACAGCGACCCTAATTCCAAGGATTTATCAGGTGCGAAAGATGAGGTGAAAGTAAAGGTATCCAACTTATACGATTCTCTAAAGATATTCCTGATTTCGTTGGTTAGTGTAAAAAGTGAAATTGACTATCACGAAACTCATCTTCGGGTGGAGGACAACATAAAGTTTCAAGGCTTCAATGTGTGGGTCTTAATTTGTTCCATTTTTATTGCGTCTATTGGACTAAATTCAAATTCTACCGCCATTATTATTGGTGCCATGTTGATCTCTCCCCTAATGGGACCAATTGTAGGTATCGGATTTTCACTAGGGACCAATAGATTCAACTTGTTAAAACGGTCGGTTTTGAATTTTGTCATAATGATGATTGTGGCACTCATTACCTCTTGGATGTATTTCTTTTTAACTCCTTTGGATAAAGCCGATACTGAAATTTTAGCCAGAACCTCACCTACCATTTTGGATGTGTTAGTGGCATTATTCGGAGGGCTTGCAGGAGCCATTTCGGTAACGAAAAAGAATAAAGGATTAACTGTTGTACCCGGTGTTGCAATTGCCACGGCATTAATGCCTCCGTTATGTACGGTAGGGTATGGCTTAGCTACCTGGCAACCTGAATTTGCCATAGGTGCCATGTATTTGTTTTTATTGAATTCGGTGATTATTAGTATTTCTACCACCGTGTTTGTAAGAGTAGTGCAGTTTCCCCTTCACACTTTTGTAGATCAAAAGTTAGAGAAAAGGGCCAAAGTTTTAATCACCTTGTTTCTGGTTGTATTAATCGTTCCCAGTGTGATGTTTTTTGTTTCAGCTACTCGAAAATCTTATTTTGATGCCAATGCTGCTCAGTTTGTAAAGCATGAGATTAAACACGCCAATAGTTTCATTATTTCTCAAGAAATAGAGTTTAGTAAAAGGGATAATTCTCAGATTATTATTTTGCTTGGAGGTGAGTTGGTTCCGGATAGTACGGTAATGCGATGGGAGAATACCATGGATGATTATAGCTTAAGTGGTACGGAATTAATTATTCAACAGGATGTGCATAATGAACACCTTTCGGATAAAATTAAAGAGTTAGAAAAGAACTCGATTGAGTTGAATGAAGTCAATAAAAATAGATTGAATGCTATGATTATTGAAAACCGTTTAGAGTTACATAGAATTGATTCAATGATGGGTAAAGCTCAAGAAATTGAAATCCCAAACGATACCATGAAAGCGGATTTCAAGCAAATCTGTTTAGAAATTGAAACTACTTATACCGGGGTAGAAAAAGTGGCTTACGGAGAGGTATTTGAATTTAAAGAAAACACGATAGATACGATTCCAGTATTGTTTATTAATTGGAACCGTAGGTTAGCTACCAGTACAAAAAATAAGCAGGTCAAGATAATGCAGAAGTGGCTTGAAGTTCGTACCCATAACCCTCGTATTCAAATCAAGCAGTACCTACCATAGGTCGGTGTTAAAATGAAAAGAAATTAACTCCCAATTGACTTCCTTTCCCAAAAAAATCAAACTTATTGGATTGGGATACTTCCGACTTCCGACTTCGGATTCCTGACTTCGGTCTTCTTAAAGCATTCCCAATTCTAACATCGCTTCTTCACTCAACATATCTTTGGTCCATGGCGGCTCAAAGGTTAAGTCTACAGATGCTTTAGTTACATCGTGTATACCGGCAATTTTATCTTCAATTTCTTGAGGCATTGATTCTGCTACCGGACAATTTGGAGTAGTTAATGTCATTAGGATGTCCACTGAATAATCATCATGGATAATTACATCGTAGATTAACCCTAACTCATACACATCCACAGGAATTTCTGGATCATAAATGGTCTTTAACACACGAATAATCTCGTTTCCTAACAGTTTTTTATTCATCACTGGTTCTGCCATGATTATTTCTCTTGATTTTGTTTAGCTCGGTAGGCTAATGCGGTCATTTTTATTTTCTGTACCATAGAAACTAATCCATTGGCTCTATTGGGGGAAAGGTGTTCTTTCAATCCAATTTTTTCCAAAGCATATAGTTCTGTGGTAGCAATATCTTGTGGGGTTTGTCCCGAAAAAATTTCTAGTAACAAACCAATTATTCCTTTGGTAATAATAGCGTCTGAATCGGCATCGAAAATTAGTTTCCCGTCTACCTCTTTAGCGGTTAGCCATACATTACTCTGACAACCGCGAACAATGTTTTCTTCGGTTTTATCACTGTCTGATAAACCTTTTAGATCTTTTCCGTAATCGATGATGTTCTCGTATTTGTCCATCCATTCATCAAACATTGAAAACTCCTCTATAACTGTCTCTTATACACATCTCCGAGCCCACGAGACTCCTGAGCATCT
>CAJXPI010000036.1 GCA_913057875.1 uncultured Flavobacteriales bacterium | reverse complement strand
GAGATGCTCAGGAGTCTCGTGGGCTCGGAGATGTGTATAAGAGACAGGTACAGGCATGTGGGCTTTAGTATCTAGCAAAGACTCAATAATCCAACCGTTCATATTTGAACAAATCGAGATGAGAAATGGATATTTTGTTACCTCAAAAGTCAAATCAATTACTGGGTTGGGTGAAGACGGATTGTTAATTTCCCAAAAAGTTAATCTATATGGGGCATTAAATACCAGTGGGGAGATAATGGCTAAAACTAGGTATTCTGAAATCCATAAATATCCAAGAACATCATTATTCTATACAACCCTTCCAACCGGAGGAAGAGGGTATATATTCAAAACAAAGGAATATTGGAAGCTTTGAAAGACATCATTTGTTATCTAAGACTTCGAATTTCTGGTAGGCTTTATTAAATACTCTTCATTTCCGGATGATGTTTCAAAGCCGTAAAACTATTGGTTAAAGCCATAGTTACATGTACTAAAAAGGCAATCCAAATGGTCCCTGTTTGCAAGGTGAGTAAACTCAAAACAATCCCTAACGGAATAGCCCCAATAGTTTCATCTAATCCCTTTGGAATATGGGTAGCAGAATAGAGAGCTACATTCACGGCAATAGCTTGCCAAACTCCAAATTCTGTTACTAATGGAAAAAGCAAGATACCTCTGAATAGTATCTCATATCCAAATAGATAGATCGTCCAACCTAAAGCATTTTTCACCTTTAGAGTGGTGCCCCATGCTTTCGCTCTAATTTGTGGATAGTTTTCTAAGTTCTTTGGTTTCTTAGCACTAATGGAAGCAATCGGAACGATTAGAATACCGAGGCCAATAATCCAAGCCAGTGAAGTCAAAGTGGTCTCCGGAATAAAGGTTAATCCATAATCCGCCAAACCATATTGAGGTAAGATAAGCAACGACAGAATTAGCGGAATAATTCCCATCCATAACAATCCCATATACTTGGTAAATAGAATGTGTTTAATGGATGCGTTATCCAGATCGTTACTTTCGTAAAATTTGGCTTTAATCTTTGGCGATTGAGCCATAAACCAATAAACAATAAATCCAATGGTAGCAATAAGTATGGGGTAGAAGCTATTCAAGTCGCCTGATTGCCAACTTAAGTCTATTCCTGTGGTTCCAAAATTCATATTAGTTAGTTGAGTTTATTGTTTTTCCTTGTTTAGCCAGTAGGGGTCTTGCCCATTTAGCGGGAATGATCTTCATTAAAAGTAAAGATACTTTGTTTTGCCAACCCGGAATGATAATTCTTTTACCCTTTAAAGTTTGCGTAATAGCTAAGTTGGCTACCTCTTTAGTGGATTTGGTAGATAAATTAGCAAAAAAGCCTCCTTTATCCAATTGGCCTTTTACCACATCGTTGGTAGGCATAGCTCCTGGTTGTAAAACAGATACAGAAATACTTTCTGGTTTTAGTTCCTCACTTAAAGCCAAGCTAAAGTTACGCACATATACCTTAGATGCAGAGTAAACCGCTTTATACGGAAATGCAAAATCACCAGCCATACTAGATATATTTAAAATGTACGAAGGTTGATTTTGCTTCAAATTCGGAATTAAATGGTGCGTAAGTTGCGTAACTGATTTAATGTTTAGGTCTAACATCAAATTTAGTTGCTCACTACTCATGTCTGAAAAAGCCACAGTACCTCCGAAACCCGCATTATTTATAAGAAAATTGATAGCAATATCGTTTTCAATTATCCAGTTGGTTAGACTTTTAAGATTTGTGGTTAAATCCGTTTCCAATACTTTAACTGAAACACCGTATTCTTTTGCTAGTTTTTTTCCAATATTTGGTAAATCTTCTTTAGGTAGGGATGTCAACAAAAGAGAATGACCTAAGCTTGCACATTTATGCGCAAATTCTAGTCCTAATCCATGACTAGCACCCGTTATGAGGGTGTGATTTCTCATTTCTTTCCTGGGAAATTTTTCGAAATAAAACGATCTGGCGTAGCTGCCGGACGTTGATGTTTCCAGCGTTTATGACTCCATAACCATAAATGAGGTTTTTCTCGAATCTGTTTCTCTAATTTCTTGGTATGAAACTCTGTGATTTCACCTTCTTGAGTTTCTCTTGGTTTTTCAAAAACTGTTTCAAAGCTCATGGTGTATTGACCTCTTTTAGTTTGATCTAAGGTGGCAAATAAAACCGGAAAGTTGTACTCAATAGCTAGCTTTTCAGCGCCTCTAAATACAGGAGTGTCTTGGTTTAAAAAGTCCATCCAGTACCCTCTGTTGGCAGCCGGAGTCTGATCTCCAATTAGCATTATGGCTATTTTTTCATCTCTGTCGGTATATTCCTTAATGATATCGTACGCTTTATAAAGTGGTACTAGTACCATACCGTATCGCGTACGGTAACTGGCTAGTAGTTTTTCAAAATGAGGATCGCTTAAAGGTTTGTAAACTCCTAAAACGGTGTGTTTGGTATCTCTTGAATAGGCAGTAACCAAGTATTCCCAATTTCCGTAATGACCAAGAACCGTAACAATACTTTGACCTTTGTCAAAATAGGAGTTAGGTAGATCTACATTTGAGGTTTTAAAACCTTGTTGCCAATCCCTTTCGGGCATCGTGATAGCTTTGACAGATTCCATAAACATATCTGCTAAAAATCTAAAAAAGGCATTAGCAATGGAATTTATTTCAGAATTTGATTTTTCTGGAAATGAGTTTTTTAAATTGGCTTGAACCACCTCTTTTCGATAGCCAATAAGCCTGAAAACTATCCAATACATACCAGTACTAATGGCATACATGACACTCCACGGAAGGCGTGAAAAAGCTTTAATGATTGGAATGGTAAACTGCATGCTCAATGACTTTGAGCGCAAAATTACCATTTGGTAGGCATATAAAAAGTAAAGAGTGTTAAAGCTTATTAACGAAGCCTTGTGGGGTAAGAGCTAATTTTTCATTTTTGGCGAATGACAACGGCACAACAAATTTTGGATTTTTATTACCACCTTTCATTAAATTCGGTAAAACAGCCGGGAGTAACCGTCATGAATCCTTTTCTCTCTAAGGAAGTGCAAGAGGTTAACTCGGTTTTTTACAATCGTTTTTTTAATGATGAAACAAGGCGCTTCTTTTTAATTGCGATCAATCCGGGAAGGTTTGGTGCTGGGGTTACTGGAATTCCATTTACAGATCCGGTAGTTCTAGAAGATATGCTTCAAATTTCAAACTCCTTTCAGAAACGAAAAGAACTTTCTGCCGTTTTTGTGTACGAGTTAATTGAAGCTATGGGCGGACCCAAGGAATTTTATAACCAGTTTTTTATTACCAATGTATCTCCGTTGGGATTTATGAAAGATGGTAAAAACTTGAATTATTATGATATCGCTTCTTTGCAAAATGAACTAAAACCTTTTATCGTAGAAACGATGAATCATCAGGTTGAAAAATGGGGAAGAACAGAAGTGGCTTTTACTATCGGGAAAGGAACAAATCATAAAGCTGTAGTAAAGTTAAATAAGGAGTATAAATGGTTTGATGAAATCATAGCGCTCCCGCATCCTCGTTGGGTTATGCAGTATAGGTTGCGATTTAAGAATCAGATTGTTAAAGAGGTTAGAAATTCCATTTTGGATTGTGTCTCAGGTATTTAGAATGCCTCAATAATGAAAATGATTAACCCATCATTTAAAAATTTTCTTGTTTCAGATATGTACATTTAAACCCGAAGTTAGAGGTGAGAAAACTAGCTTTGGATTAGTGCCTAACTAATGACCATTTTGTAATTGCAACTAGAATATTAATTACGGCCTTATACAGGCGGTGTTAAATTGGGTTAGTTGTTATGAGAAAAGTGTTTACAAATTTAGTAGTATCCGCTGTAATGCTTTTATCGCTGAGCATTGTGTCGTTTACTTCACAAGCCACCCATATTTCGGGGGCAGATTTTAATTACCAATGTGTGGGTCAAGATTCCTTTTGGGTCACCTTGAATCTATTTAGAGATTGCACCGGAATTGCTGCGCCTAATAGGGCTACAGTTGATTTCTTTAGTTCTTGTGGGCAAAGTTTTACCGTTAGGCTGAATAAGCAAAATGGAGCCAACGGAACCGAAATATCTCAATTGTGTCCAGGGAGTTTAAATCAATCCACTTGTAATGGCGGTCCAATGCCGGGTATGCAACAGCATATTTATGCAGGGTTGGTTGTGTTAAGTCCAAAATGTGATTTCTGGACCATGCAATGGAGCCTATGTTGTAGAAACACTACGGTTAATCTAGTGGGACAGCCAGAAATGATGGTGGAGGCTACTATGTATTCGCAAACTGATTCATGTAACAATTCTCCGGTATTTAATGCCCAGCCGATTTTATATGTATGTCTTAACCAAAATGTAGATTACAATTTCGCGGTAACCGAAGCAGATGGTGATAGTTTTGTTTACGAATTTGTAGAGCCTTTAGATCAAATGGTGGGTGGTGTTGCGCAAGCCGTTCCTTTTGCTGCTGGGTACACCTATACGCAACCCATTGCTGGGATTACATTAAATACCGCCACAGGTCAACTTCAATTTACCCCGACTATTCAAGGAAATTTTGTGCTTGCCGTAAGAGTGTGTGAATATGATTATCAAACGGGTGATTTGCTAGGATGTATAATTAGAGATATTCAATTCGTGGTAATCCCATGTTCCAATCAGGCACCACAGCCTCCAATCAATGGGATTTCTTCTTTCTCGGGTACGGGAAGTTTGATCGCTAACGATTCCGTATTGGTTTGTATTGGAAATACCTTCAGTTTTGACATTGTATTTACCGATGCTGATACGGCAGATTCGGTGGTTCTTGTTACCAATGTAACTCAGGTTATTCCTGGGGCCACTGCGGTTATTACTAATGGAAATCCGGCAACGGTAACTATTAGTGGGGTAGCAACTGCGGCAATGCCCATTATTAATACTTTTATTGTGAATGCGAATGATGGCGCTTGTCCTATTCCCGCTACTGCAACAGCAGGATATAACATTATTGTGCAACCTTTACCAATAGTGGATGCTGGGGCAGACCAAATTATTTGTAAAGATGATGTACCTATCAATATCAGCGCAGCCGTTCAGTTTGCCACAGGAGGAACATGGTCTGGAAACGGCACATTTGGTTCTGGAGTTGCTAATTTAGTAAATAGCTACACACCTACCGCTGCTGAATTAGCAGCTGGAAATGCGCAGTTAATAGTAACATCCACAGGTAATTTAAATTGTAGTCCAGTAATGGATACGTTGAATATCCAATTAGTAAGTTTTGTCGCAGGAATTACTTTGACTAGTAAGGATGTTAGCTGTAATGGTGGGAATGATGGAGAGGCTTGTGTTGTCTTAGTGGGTGGTGCACAACCCGTTCAAGTAGTTTGGAATACCAATCCAGTACAAAATGGAGATACCGCAACTAATTTAACGGCAGGAACCTACAGTGTAACACTTATTGATAGTAATGGTTGTGATACGATTTTATCTGTAAATGTGGCTGAGCCAGTTGCATTAGCAACTTCAATTACCTCACAGGTTGATGTTGCTTGTACGGGTGGAAATGATGGGCAAGCTACTATTCAGACTACTGGTGGGGTTATTCCTTATTCTTATTTATGGAGCGCTTCTGCACAAAATCAAACCACCACAACCGCGACTAGTTTATTTGCTGGATCTCATTCTGTTACTGTAACAGATGCAAACGGTTGTACAGCTATTCAAATAGTTAATGTAACCCAGCCTAATTATCCCATTTCTGTAACGGTTAACACTACTGACGTAACGTGTTTTGGTGATTTAGACGGAAGTGCAACTGCCACTCCTTTTGGCGGTACAGCTCCGTACGTATTTAATTGGGGGCCAAATGGACAAACAAACAACCCCTTAATTAATATTGGTGGGGGTACTTATTCGGTCACGGTTACCGATAATAGTGGTCTATGCGTGGTTCAAACGGGTATTGTGGTCAATGAACCATTCGCTATTTCCGGAGCCAATACTTCATCCGCTGTTTTATGTAATGGAGATGCTACTGGAATTGCTTCTTTTACACCAACAGGCGGAACAACACCTTTTTCCTTCCAATGGAGCCCCGGAGCCGGTAATGCAGTGACCCCAAATGTAAATAACCTTTCCGCAGGAACTTATTCTGTAACTTTAACAGATGCCAATAACTGTTTATTTGATACTAGCATTTTTGTAGGTGAACCTAACGCTTTATTAGTTACAACAATAGATACCATGGTTTCTTGTAATGGCGGGGGAGATGGCTCTTCAACGGTTCAAATAAGTGGTGGCGTGGCTCCTTATGTTTCTACTTGGAGCACAGCACCAGTACAAACAGGAAATACCGTCATTGGTTTAAGTCCAGGAAATTTTACAGCCACCGTAACAGATAGTAATGGATGTGTGGAAACGGCTGCAATAGTTATTACAGAGCCTCTGGTGTTATCTGGAACTTTGGTGTCTTCCAGTAACGTAAGTTGTACCGGTGGATTTAATGGAGAGGCTACTGTTTCTGGTGTAGGAGGATCTACACCGTATACGTACTTATGGGGCGCAACGGCTGGGAACCAAACTACTGCTAACGTAGATAGTCTTTTTGCGGGTACTTATCCAGTAACCATTACAGATGCAAATGGATGTATATTTGTACAGTCTGTAACATTAACTGAACCCGTATCTGCTTTAAGTGTATCATTAAGTGTGACTAGTATTACATGTAATGGTTTGACAGATGGAACAGCTACTGCATTTCCCACAGGAGGAACCGCACCTTACGTGTA
Organism: uncultured Flavobacteriales bacterium; assembly: GCA_913057875.1. Taxonomy (GTDB): domain Bacteria; phylum Bacteroidota; class Bacteroidia; order Flavobacteriales_G; family Salibacteraceae; genus CAJXZP01. The sequence continues at coordinate 12,498 of CAJXPI010000036.1, read as the reverse complement.
TGACTGGGCTCCTAGTAATCAATCCACGGCTACTATTACAGGTTTGCCGGTTAGCAATAATACCGTTACGGTCACTGACAATAGTGGCGATTGTATTGTCCAAACAGGAATATTAATTACGCAACCCGACTCTATTTCAAGTAATGGATTTACCACTGATGTGATTTGCAATGGTGATAATTCAGGTTACGCATCGGTTACAGGTGCGGGTGGTACTCGTCCATTTAGCTATGTCTGGGACGTGAATGCTGGTAGTCAAACAGATTCCTTTGCTTTAAATTTAGCGGCAGGATCTTATGTGGTAAGTATAACGGATGGAAATGGATGTCAATATGATTCTCTATTAACCGTTTTAGAGCCAAATGCACTTGCCCTGCAAGGCCTTCCAATACCTCCTTTATGTTTTGGTGGTGCAGATGGAAGTATAGAAGCTGTTGCTTCCGGTGGAATTTCACCTTATACTTATTCCTGGGGGGGGGCAGCCGCAAACCAAGTGGTTTCATTGGCCACTTCTTTGAGTTATGGAATGTATTCCGTAACTATTACAGACAGTAACTTATGTACCCTTGATAGTGTATTTACTTTAAACCAACCTACGCCCGTGAGCACGAGCATGATTACACTAAACCCAGTGGCTTGTTTTGGAGACTCTTCGGGAAGTGCTGATATAATTGGAGCTGGAGGTACAACACCCTATTATTACCAATGGAATACGTCTTCAAGTCTAGAAGAGTCGGGAAATGTGTTCGGAATGGCTGCGGGTACATATACCGTTACGGTTACCGATACCAATGGGTGTCAGTTTGATACCACTTTAATAATCACCCAGCCTAGTGCGCCACTAGCTACAACTTCTACCATTGTTAATGTAGCGTGTTTTGGTGATAGTACCGCGCAAATTACTGCATTGGGTACTGGAGGAACTAGTCCGTATACCTACTTGTGGGATTCTTTAGCAAATATGCAAAATACGTCTACTATAGCAGGATTGTCCATTGGTTCTTATCAAGTTTGGGTAACGGATTCGAATGGATGTCAAGATTCATTGATATCTAATGTGACACAACCCTTAAATCCTTTGGTAGTAAATGGTTTGAGTACGGACGTACTATGTTTTGGTGAGAGTACAGGGCAGGGCATGGCTTCTGGATTTGGAGGAACCTCTCCCTATACTTTTCTTTGGGATAATAATGCCAATAACCAAACTACAGCACAGGCTACAAATTTGTCCATGGGCATCTACTTTGTAACCATAACAGATAGTTTAGGTTGTATCTCGGATACCTTGGTTGAAGTTTTTGAGCCTGCCATTCTTGATTTAAATGGAGTCATCGTTTCTAATGTAAATTGCTTTAATGGTTCTGATGCTGCAATCGGGGTTTCCTCACAAGGTGGTGTTATGCCTTATGCCTACCAATGGGGAGCTAGTGCTTTTAATCAAATAGGTGATTCTGCGGTTGGGTTAACAGCAGGAACCCACCATGTTGTTGTTACGGATTCAAATGGTTGTGTGGCAGATAGTATTATTGCTGTTACGGAACCTTCAATGGCTTTGAATATAGATACCAATCATATTCCGGTTTCATGTAATGGAGGCACAGATGGGGTAGCTATTGCCATTCCATCTGGAGGTACTTCACCATATTCATTCTTTTGGAATGGCATATTAAATCAAGGTTCGGATTCGCTATTTAATTTAACTATGGGTAGTTATTCCGTAATGGTAAAAGATACTAACGGGTGTTTGGATACTGCAATTGTTCAAATTTCCGAACCCAACGTATTAGTTTTAAATAAAGTGACTAATATTCCGGTATTATGTTACGGTAATTTAAGTGGAAGCGCCACGGTAACTGGATCGGGCGGAGTGGCACCTTATCAGTATCAATGGCCTTTTTCAGCAAATTACCAAACCGATACTACGGCTATAAATTTAGGAATGGGAGCATATGTTGTTACCGTTACTGACACCAATGGTTGCGTAGCGCAAACCACGGTTTCAATTACTCAACCCCAAGCACCCATATCAAATACAATTACATCGCAACCTCCTTTATGTAATGGAGACACTAATGGGTTTATAAACTCGTTGACTCAAGGGGGAACTATGCCATATGTTTATACTTGGTCTACCGGCCAAATAGGCGGGGGCTCAAGTGTTCAAAATATTGGGGCAGGAACCTATTATCTTACCATATCAGATACCAACGGATGTGTTTTAGAAGATACGGTAGTACTGGCAGAACCCAACGCCTTATTGTTTTCATCCGTAACAGCCCAGAGTGTGTTGTGTTACGGTGGAAATACTGGATCTGCAGCAGTTTCGGCTTCTGGAGGAACCCTACCATACCAATATAGTTGGGGTAGTACTACAGGAAGTCAATCTACTCCGCAAGCTATTAATTTAGTTACTGGAATTCATAGTATTCAAATTACAGACGCCAACGGTTGTTTGGTAGATAGCACAATTTTAGTGGGGCAGCCTTCTGATTCCATTGCCATTTCTTCTATTCAAAATGATGTAAATTGCTTTAATGGAAACGATGGGACTGTAAGTTTGACCATTACCGGAGGAACAATGCCATATATTTCAGTTTGGAGTGCAAACGCCACACTTACCACACTTAATAGTGCAAGTGGACTAACAACAGGTTCCTATTCAACTACCGTTACAGATGCTAATGGTTGTATGGCAGACATTACCGTAGTAATTGATCAGCCCAACACACCAATAAGTATGCAGGGTTCAAGTACGGATGTTTCTTGTTTTGGGTTTCAAGATGGTGCGGCCAGTATGACTGTAAATGGTGGAACTTCCCCTTACGTTTATAATTGGGATGTATCCACAGGTGGTCAAACAGGTATGTCGGCAAGTAATTTAGTGGCGGGAGTGTACAATGGATTTGTGGAAGATAATAATGGATGTAAGGACACTATTCAACTAACAGTGATACAACCCCAGCCCATTGCATTGCAAGTTTCACCTGATGATACGGTGTGTACTCAAAGTAATTTTAATTTAGAGGCACAAGTATTTGGGGGAAATGGAAACTATGTATACACCTGGAATAATGGATTAGGGAATTTTAATTTCCACACCACCAATACCATTAACTCTAATACATATACGGTGTCTGTTACTGACGGTATTGGTTGCCCAGGAGCCTCAGGCGACATTACAATTACTGTGTTTAATATCCAAGCGGATAGTTTATCGGTCTGGCGAGATAGAGATGTGTGTGAAGGAGAAACGGCATATTTATTTGCTAATTACAATAGTAATTTTGGTTCATTTACCTATCAATGGAGTAGTGGATTGGGAACGGGATCTGGGCCAATTCCTGTTAGCCCAATACAACCTACACTTTACCAAGTTACCGTAACAGATCAATGTAATTCATCTGTTACAGATTTTGTATTGGTTAACGTTATGCAAACTCCAATTGTAAATATTCCGGCTATTATTGAAGATGGTTGTGGCCCATTAACCGTAACATTTGAGGATCTAATTAACGACTCTGGAACGTATAATTATTTCTGGGATTTTGGTGATGGGGTTACCTCAACATTGGAGAATCCGACTCACATTTTTTCACAAGCGGGTACTTATCCAATTTCAGTATCCAAAACATCCTCTCAGGGATGTACGGGGCAAAATTCTGGGTCTAGTGTAGTAACGGTGTTTCCTAGCCCTGTAGCGTACGGAGAGCCTAGTACTTTTGTCACGGATATCACCTCACCAACAATTCAGTTTACCGATATGTCTACCGGAGCAAATTCTTTTCGTTGGGACTTTAGTACCATTGATTTTTCCACCACAGCGAATGCGAGTTACACCTATCCAGATACGGGAACATATCCGGTACTATTGTCAGTTGCTAATCAGTTTGGTTGTGAGTCTAATTATAGGTTTGAAATTCAGGTGGTAAACACAGGTCAAATAACGGTGCCAAATGCCTTTACTCCAGATGGAAACGGTGGTAATGGAGGTGCTTATGATGCCATGTCATTGTCAAATGATGTGTTCTATCCAAGAATGGGGTCTGTTCAAAGTTTTAATATGACCATCTTTAATCGTTGGGGAGAAATGGTCTTTGAATCTAAAGATGTAAGTGTGGGTTGGGACGGTTATTACCGTGATCAAATTCAGGCTCAAGACGTTTATGTTTGGAAAATTGAAGCAGTTTTTGAAAATGGAGATCAGGTTTCTAAAGTAGGTAGTTTAACCCTATTGAGGTAATAAAAAAGCCAATGCGTCAACATTGGCTAATCTCGTCAAAACCTGCAAACACATTATAAAAACAAATACATGGTTAAGACGGGTTACTATGAGATTTCTTTTTTTGCTATAATTATTAGGTTTTTATGATTACTTGTATAACGAGTTCAAGAACCCGTAAGTTGGTTGATAAATAGGAATATTACCCTTCTAGTTTTTATAAAAGGCCAGAAATAGAATTACTGGCTTTCTATTTTAGTAAATGATCATTTGGTGTATAGATGAAATATTTTCTTGATTTAATATTTTAACTAAGTACATTCCTTTTTGCTGAATGATTACTGGTAAATGTAGTTCCCCAGCTCCAAAAATCGTTTTAATAATTTGGCCTGTACTGGAATAGATTTCAATACGGTCAATAGGGGTTTCGCTTGTTACATTAAATCTGTTTTTACTTGGGTTTGGGAAGAGATTAACCTCATTAGTTGAATTGAATTCTGTAATACTAGTTACTCCACCTAATATGGAATCTGCCTTTTGTGCATCGGGTACTCCATATCCTAATCGGTTGTCGGGATTGTTAACTTGATGACCACTTTGTTGAATGGCCTCAATAATTTGTGATGCGCTGTGCATCGGATACTTTTCCATCAAACATGCGGCTAGTCCAGAAACCATCGGGGTAGCTGAAGAAGTGCCCATATATGCGTTTCCTGTGATAATATATGGGTCGTTATAAGTGCTCATGGTATACTCGGTCAACGCAGCAACGGATGGGCAAATTCGTTGATCAAAAGTAGGGCCTTCCGAAGAGATGTAATCAAAGTCTTTTAATTGGTCTGCTCCGCCAACAGATAAAACACCAAAGGCATCAGCTGGGACGTTTATGGTTCCAGAATTTCCTCCTGCATTAACCAGCAATAAGCCTTTTTGTGCCGCGATATTACATCCCAGAGTAGAAATGGCTGTGCTACCATCCATATCTGAATAAGCGTAGTTGTCTGCAGGGTTGTCAAAAAACTTGTATCCTAAAGATGCGTTAACAATATCTACACCAATACTATCTGCGCGTTCAAGTGCCGCAACAAAATAAAATTCATCCTGTTTCGTTTCGGTGAACAAATCATCCGTAATATAAAAATGAACATTTACTTCAGGCGCCATCCCAATATAGTTGTTTGAGTCTTTCCCAATTACAATAAAGCTTACTCCTCGGCCATGTGCGCCTTTATGGTATACGTTAACCGACTGCCCCCAGAAATCATAGGTGTCGATTACTTTATTACCCGTGAAAAGGTGAGAAACCATAGGCATAATATCCATGTCAGTATATCCTACATCCAGAAATGCCATGGTTATTCCTGAACCTAAGTATCCTTGGTCATGTAAGTATTCAATACCCATATATTCGTTTTGAAACTGCGCTTGTCCGTAATCAATACTGGATCTCTGATTAATTGCTAAAGGAGATGTGGCTACATTATTTGAAACATCCACCTCAAACTTGGAAAAAGTGGAAAGTTTTCCCTTTCTAACTGGAGTTATTTTATGAAAAGGAAGTGCCAGGTTTCTTACCTCATTCTCTCCTAAGCTAGTTTCCCATAAAACCGCATTGAGCCATTTGGAGGTTTGAAGCACTTTCCCTTTAGTGGCTAAAACTTCTAAGTAATTGGTATACACGGGGAGATCATATGCATCTACCTCAAGACCATGCATTTTTCTTTTTAGCAAGGTTTTAGAACTTATAAGTTGATTGTGAACTTCTTGATTTCCTTTGTTTTTTAGGTATATAATGAAAGTGTTTTGTGAATAGCTGAAAATAGGAGCAAACGTGATTGCTACTAAAAGTATAGTCTGAGTGAATCGTTTCATAAAGATTGTTGGTTTGCTCAATTTTACGGCTTTTTCTCTGAATAGGTTGGGTGTAAAAATCAATGAGAATAAAGAAACCAGCTACTGAGCAAGAAATAGCTGGTTTCTGGTAGGTGATTAGCTTAGATTATTTGTTTACTGAAGCTCTGATTAATCTTCTTTCATAATGCCATGGAGTACTTGAATATGAAATAGAGGAGCTAATAAGTCCAATATTCTCCCCATATACATAGGGATATATTCTTGGGTTAATTGGACTAAATTGTCGGTAAAAAAAATAGGTGTCATTTCGAATTAATGAATTGTAGGTTCCTAGTGGTACCGTAAATTGTAGCACTGCACCATCCATCTTTGAATAGGCAAAAAAGAGCGTATCACCATTATGAGTTTCGTATCTAGATTTTAGGGTGTCTGAGAAATTGGTGCTCGAGAAAACAATAGTTCCATCTAAATTGATCAGGTCACCGTTTACCTTTTCCACAATATTCAATAACATATTGGGTTGCATTTTTACCGGGTAGTTGGTACCTCTAAAGACATAGTATGTTTTACCGTTTATTACGGTATCGGTAGAAATGTAAACACTGTCAATCACACCTATACTGGAATCGTTCCCTAGGGTGTCTACATAAAAGTTTTCGTATACCCAATAATCGCCTACACTCATCGGGAGGTAATTGGGTATTTCAGGAGCTGGGGGACAGGCTATGGTTTCTTCTTTTTTGCAAGAGGAAAAAAATAGAGGTATTAGAATTAGATAAAAAAATAGCTTTCGCATAATACTTAGATTTTAGGTTGATAAAAAATTTAAGTAAAATATTTACATGCAGTTTTGGTTTGATTGTTTAATGGCAGGTTAACCAAATAGTTGAAGATATATTGTGGAACAGAGTGAAATTAAATTTCTTTAGATCTCCAATTCCCCCATTTTAAATAGGTAACGGATAGAATAATTAGAAATCCGAAGTAAATGAATTCACTTGCCCACACAAGGTGTAGAGGAAGGTTCCAGTAGTGGGTAGAAAAGAAAGTATAGATTAAATAAATAATGACACTTAAAGACTCAATAGCAAGTGCGGTTCTAGTGTTTCCAGTGCCTGAAATGGCTCTAAAAGGTACAAATCCAAGGGTGAATAAGAACATGGAAAAAGTGGTTAAACGAACGGTGGAAATGGCGTCTCTAAAAACGGTTTCATCAGGAGTAAATAAACCCATTACCGTTTCAGGAAAAAGATTGATTAAGGCAAAAAAGAAAAGGTTAACCAATAAACCAAGAATTAGTGTTTTGTTTATTACTGGAATAACACTATCAAAACGTTTTTCCCCCATAAGGTTACTTACATAGGTATTGGCTGCATCGGCTAATGAAAATACGGGAACCATAATGAAAATATAAATTCCACGTATCATTTGCGAAATGGCTAACGCACGTTCTCCTAAATTTTCAACAAATACAAAAAAGGTAAACCAGGCTCCTATACTTACAATGTTTTGAACCATGATTGGAGAAGAAACTTCAAAAACTAATTTTGTTTGTGACCAATTGAAAGGCATTACTTTCCTTAAATCATATTTAGGAAGGTCTACGAATCTAACCATGTAGATAATAAATAGTAAACTACCTGCACCTTCAGATATAACGGAGGCCAAAGCCGCTCCTTCCACACCCATTGCTGGAAAAGGTCCATATCCGTTTATTAAAGCCAAGTCTAATCCAATATTTAAAGCCGAAATAAAAGGGGTGAAGTACCCCAGTATTTTGGTTTTTGTAATCCCTACGAAAAAGCCAATGAAAAGTAAGTTTAACATGGTAAATAGAATTCCCCATCCTCTGGTCTTCATATAAATGGAGGAATACTGAATCACGTTTTCAGAATCAAATAAAGTGGTGAGTAATTCTGGCACAACCCATTGTATAAATCCGAAAAGGAATAGGGAAAACGCGAGTACGAAATACAATCCTTGAAAAAAGAGCCCCCCAATCTTTTGATAATCATGAGCTCCATTTCTTCTTCCAATGATGATTTGCATTCCAGAGGTGAAACCCATTCCAACTACATAGAGTAACCCGTAAAGCAGCTGACCATTGCCAGTGCCACCAACTTGGGCTTCTCCCAAGACGGTGACCAGTATTAAATCAATCACACCCACTAAATTCATAGCAACACCTGCCACAACCAAGGGTGTGGTAACCTTCAGGATTCCAGAAAATGAGGTGTTCAATTTTTGCATGGATGCAAAAGTGCGCGTTAATTTTCAATAATCATCCCAAATTCCAAAATTTCAGTTATGGTTATAATTTTGAAAAAAAACGGAAAAGTTTTGGGTTTTACTTTTTAACGCTGTTTACAATATAGGGGATGCTAAATTGGATAGTTGTTCCAGTAAACTCTGGGTTTTGATTAGAAGGATTGGTATCCGAAATCACAACTTTCGACATTTGAGCATTTAGTTCAGAAATTAATTCAATTCTGTTTTTGGTGTTTTTTGTGCCAATTGAGGTATGATCTGTTGTATTTTTCTTCTTGAGCTTCATCGAATTCCTCATTCCTATTCCGTTGTCAGAAATGGAAATAAACAAACTGTTATTGCTATGAACTATGCTAATTTTTATTTCTCCGTTAGGATTGTTGTAAACTTGCCCGTGCCATATGGCGTTTTCAACATAAGGCTGTATAAGAAGTGATGGAATAACACAATTTTGAAGGTTTATATTTCCTTTAATTTCCACATTATATGTGAATGGTTTTCTAAGCCTTTTCTTCTCTAATTCTACATATAGATTTAGGATTTTTAATTCTTTTGAAAGCAAAATAGTGCTCTCTTCCGAATTTTTTAAAATGGTTCGTATTAAACGACTAAACTCAATTAGGTACTCGTTCGCTGCCATTTTATTATTGGTAAGAATATAGTTTTGGATAGAGTTTAATGAGTTGAAAATAAAATGTGGACTCATTTTTGACTGCAAAGAAAGAACCTGTAACTCGTTTAATTTTCTTTGAATAGCCGTTTGGTTTTTATAAAAAGAGATGATCTGATAAATAACTAACCCAATGATTGTAACTATGACTAAAATCAACAAAGAAATAAACCACCAGGTAAGCCAATACGGTGTGAGAATTTCAAAATCTAATTTCTCAATGGCGCTTTCTACACCATATGCATTTGCCGCCTTTATTTCAAATTGATACAGCCCAGGGTCTAAGGAGTTAAAAGTTAAAACAGAGTTTTTGGTGGTACGCCAGGGTGAAGAAGAGGATAGCCGATAGAAATATGAGTAGTTGTTTTGCGATTTGAAACCAATGGCTTGATAGGTAATGTCAAAGAAATTGGAATCATAGGGTAAGGTGATCTTGTTTTTTAGCTTAACCTCTTGACCTTGCAAAGTAATGGAGTTAATGTATAGCTTAGGTGGAATGGTTTGACTTTTTATGGAGCTAATGGGTAAAATGCTTACCCCATTATTATTTGCCAAAAGTAATTGATCTTTGTGCACTCTTATTTGGCGAATATCCGAAAGCTTTGGTCCATCTAGAGAAGAAATAATGGAATGATAGTCCCATTGGTTATTGTTGTGTGTGATTTCATAAACACCATAATTGGTAGCAGTATATATTTTGTTATGTAGGGTGTCATTAATAATTTGGTTAATGGTATTAACCTTTTCTTTATGGGTAATATTAATATTAAACTTCTTTCCATTCTGATACCCAATAATTCCTTTACCCTTGGTCGCAAATAGTAGTTGTCCTGTTTTTAGCTGAACAATATCCTGAATTCTTGTCTCATCTTGGAGTCCTAAATAATGAGCTTTAGAAATTGTAAAGGTTTTTAGGTCTATGGTAAATACTCCATTTATGGTACCTAATAATGCCCTTGTTTTGTCTATTTGTAGTATTCTAAAAACTCTGGGAACGCTACTATCAAGCATTCTGATTTTAAATATATTGTTTTTATCATCCAAATAACAATGTTCCTTTGTGGTGTTAAAGAAAGTATTCCCAAGAGGACCAATGGTTTTATTGTAATTTGTAGGTAAAATTGGGTTTGGAGTATTTTCTATGGTTAAATGCATTAGCCCATATGAAGAGCTAGTCAATAAATAATTGGATTCACTTAATCTTAATATGCCATTAATATCCGCGTATATTTCATGAACATATAGGGTGTTTTCCATTTTGAAATCTGGTTGTAATTCACATATGGAGATATCTTTAAATTTCACATTTTCAGATAGCCGTTCCAGTTCCCGTTGAGAGTCCCTAAATTGGAAATTTCCAGTCCTTTTATTAAAGCAAAACAAAAAAGAATTTGCGTAGGGAACAATTGCGTTAATCTGCGACCGACTATCAGCGTTAAGGGAAAAGCTAGAAATGGAAGGACTGGGTATATAAAAAACTCCATTATATAATGAGGAGCACCAGATTCCACCTTCGAAATCGGTACTAATAGAAGTAATGTAATAGTTAGGTAATACATGTTTAATAAGCTTTTGACTATTTAGGGAGCAGATGTATAAACCATGTCGAGTCCCTACATAAAGAAGAGAGTCAATTTTGTGAACTCGAATCGCTTCAAATTTTTGGGTGTGAATAATACGGTCCCATGGTCTGGGGTGGGTATTCACATAAATAATACACTCCTGAATCAGTTCCTTAAGGTTATTCGAAAATTGTATTTCTTTAAATGGCAAACTGCCTCCTTTTATAACCGGTCGAGTAGCCTGGCCATTTTTATCTATTACCAATGGAGGCGTAGTACGCGTATTTCTATGGGTAAGATCCATGTAAACCTCCTCATCTTTGCTTACTGAAAATTCCGTTATGGTGTTTGCAAATGGTAGTTGGATCAACTCTTCGTTTATTTTATCGTTATAGGCATAGGCTGAAATTTTTCCACTTGAATACATGCATAATTTACGGTTGTAGGTTCCAAACCAAATTCTACCTTGATAATCTTCGTAAATTTTAAATACAGTATTATCTGTTAAGCCATCTTGGGTGGTAAAAGTTTTAAAATTGACGCCATCAAAACGTACCACACCGTTATCTGTTCCTATCCAAATAAATCCTCTTGAATCCTGAAGAATATCATAAGTTTCTGAACTAGGTAATCCATTTTCAATGGAGTAATTAAAGTAGTTCACATTTTCTTTTATACCCTGAGCAAAGCCACTCTGGGCCAGTAGAGACAGACTAATAATAGTCCATAGAAGCAAATGAAATTTCGGATTTCTCAAATTTTTGGATAGATTTTAGCTTGTTTTAAAGGAAACGGAACTGCAACAATAACAAAAAGAGTAGATTAAAACGGTTTGGAATGAGATAAAAAAATAAAAGAGAGTGGATTACTTTTTAAAACTGATATAAATCATTCTATTAACAAGTGGTAATCTAAATTGACCGTTTTATATTGCATGCTCAAATAAATGGATATGACTAGAGAAGAATTACTCGAAGCAATTGATAAAAAATACAAAGATATGGGGCAAGATCCAGATGTACATTTGTCTGGATTATTGCATGCCGAACCCATGAAGTACTGGGATTTTATTCAGGTAGATGCCTTGTTGGGGTTGCAAACTCAAAGAACACAACTACCCGATGAAATGGTGTTTATTATGTATCATCAGATAAATGAGTTGTTGTTTAAAATGATTTTATGGGAAATTTCGCAGGTGTCGGAGGCAGAAACCGTAACGGCCGATAAGTTTACCATGCATTTGGGTAGAATTAGTCGCTACTTTGATATGTTGTCAAACTCCTTTGATATTATGAGAGACGGAATGGAGCCGGAACAATACATGAAATTTAGGGACACACTAACTCCAGCTTCTGGTTTTCAAAGTGCGCAATATCGTAAAATTGAATTCGCATCTACTGAGCTGATTAATTTGATTGATAACCGCTTTAGAGCCACTATTGATAGAAATACACCATTTGAGCATGCTTATGAACATTTGTATTGGCAAGCAGCGGGTAAGGATTATCATAGCGGAGAAAAAAGTAAGTTGTTGACCAACTTTGAAGATAAGTATTTTGAGGAGTTTATTACCTTCATGAAAGATTACAATACTCTAAACCTTTGGACGAAATTTAAATCATTATCAGAAGAAGTTCAGGCTGATAAAAAATTAATAAATGCCATGCGCCACTATGATCATACGGTAAATGTGGATTGGGTGATGCATCATTTAAATGCGGCAAAAAAATATATTGGAGGTGGTGAAGCTACAGGAGGCAGCGATTGGACCAAGTACATGCACCCGAAATATCAAAGAAGAATTTTCTTCCCAGACTTATGGAGTGAGGACGAATTAAAAAATTGGGGAATTACCAATTTGAATGGTTACAATATTATCTGTCTCTTATACACATCTCCGAGCCCACGAGACTCCTGAGCATCTC
>CAJXPI010000035.1 GCA_913057875.1 uncultured Flavobacteriales bacterium | reverse complement strand
GTAGATCGTCGGCAGCGTCAGATGTGTATAAGAGACAGACGTCATACTGCGTACGATTAGGAAGTAAAAAATGCGCCACCCCGGATGCATTTGTTTTACCAGAATACATGACTGAATCCTTGAGGTTAACTACTGAAATGGGAACGTTTGATTGTGGTCGGTTAAATTTATCGTACACATGATATTTAAGCAGACTAGAAGCGGCTGTCACATCATTGTTGGAGGGTGTGCCTTGGTGAATCACTTTAAAATCAGAATCCTTTCTATCAAATACCTGTTTCTGTGATCTAAGGTATCTTGGGTAATCATAAATATAGGTCTGCTCCACGGTAAATATAGCGTAAGGAATAGCATGTAAAACGATGGCGCTTTTGATTTTTCCGATTTGTATCTTCCATGTTTTTCCAGCTTTTAGGTCTATTTTTACTTCACCTTGCTCATTGGTGGTGTAGGTGTTTGTTGCAAGAGTAGAGGTTTCTGTAGTGATTACTGGAATGTTGGAAATGGCTTTTTGATTTTGAGCTTGAACTATTAAGCTGAAAGAGATATCGCCTTGTGCACGTGTCTCTAAACAAAATAAAAATGTTAATAATAGGAACGATAGGTTTAGGAAATTGGTCTTGCTCATAGACTTTTAGGTTTTGGTTGGTAGTACTAACGCTGGTTTGTAGGTTTAGTATATCGGGCAGATACGTGCCTTTACGATATTTTTCAATGAGCCAGCAAAAATCAAGCATAAAAAAAGCCGCTCCTAAAAAGAAGCGGCTTTTTTAAATATGGGGGGTGTAATACTATGCTTGTAATGACATTTCTACCGTTATGTCGTTAGAAAGAATATATCTTTCAATCCAATTGGGTTGACCAGCTAATGGCATTTCACGAGCCTCTTGATGACCAATTTCTAAAAGAACAGGGTAATCTTCGTTTTCGTAATCTTTTTCTAGAAATTCAGAATAAGAAACGTTTTCAAACTTTTCTACCTTGGTAACTTCATACTCCTTTACTTCAGAATATAAAACTCCGTCTTCGGTAAGTACCATCAATTTAGGCGAATTAGTGAAAATTGGGGCTCCGTAAAAAAATCTAGCGTTCATAATAGTTAGCTTTTATTATTAGTAAAACGCATCCAAAATTAGATTTAAAATGTGGCTTCTAATTTGGTGCTCCACAAGTATACGACCTCTTTTTAGTTGCAACCAAATTTATTTTTTATGTTTAAAATGATTGACCATATAATGTAATTTACTCGTTTTGAACGTGCTAAAATTACTTGGTGTAAATCTTCACAAATGGGTACATTAAAAGACCACCTAAAACAACGCTTATAACAACGTTTGCAAGGGCGTAACTCCAGTGGTATCCTTTAAGTAATAATACGGTTTCGTAGCTAAAGGTAGAGAAGGTGCTAAGTCCGCCACAAAAGCCTATCAGCACAAAGGCCCTAAGCCATGGCATGCTTTCCATTTTGGCCTCTGCCGTGTATAAAATGTAGCCCATTATGGCAATGGCCAGTAAGTTTGCTGCCAGTGTGGCCACGGGTAAAAAACTTTTGAAATTATTGACCACTAAAAGACTGATGGAGAATCGGATTACCGCTCCTAAACCACCTCCTACAAATACCGGGATTATTAGTTTTATAAAATCCATTTAGAACGCAATTTAAAGAATACTTCCGAAGCAACGATTCCCGCACCAATTCCAATAATGGCTCCCCCCAATATATCACCAGGGTAATGAACGCCTAAATAAATTCTAGAATAAGATACAATGGCTGCCCAAGAAATCAGAATCCACCAAACGGGCTTTAACTTTAACACCCTACTTACAAACCACGCAATGGCAAATGAGTTGGCTGCATGTGAGGAGACAAATCCAAATTGCCCCCCTCTGTAAATGTGCCCATTTTCATTCAATAGTAAATGTACTTGGTCTTTAATTTCTGGATTGTGAGAAGGTCTTAATCGCTCAAAAAAGGGTTTGAAAAAACCTGATGAAACCTGATCGGCAATTAGAATGGCTAAAGAAATACTCAAAGCCACTATGCCCAAATTAATCCACCACTCTTTGGTACTGGATGGTTTTTGAGATTTGATAAGGATAAACAAAACAATAAAGTAGAATGGAATCCAAATTACCGTACTGGAAATCCACCACATGATAGGATCTAAAAAAGAGGTGTGGAACCCGTTTAAATAGAGCAATAAGCTTTTGTCTAGCTGGTCTAAAGTTTCAATCATGGGTTACAAATCTATTCAAAAAATAAAGGCGGGTAATTGTACCCGCCTTAAGTGTTGTTAAAATTGTGCTTGTCTAAGATCTCCGCTTATTTGTAGCAAGAACAACTCTGCTGTTTTTGCCGAATATTTGGCTTGGTTCAAAGAGAGTTGAGCTAATAATAAATTCAATTGCGCTTGACGAAATACAATATTGGTAATTTGTCCTAATTTGTATTGTTCCACACTACGGTCAAAATTGGTTTGGGCCGTTTGCAAGTTCTTCTCTTGGGCGTCTTTTACAAATAAAGCCGTTTGATACGAGGTCCAAGCATTACTCAAATTACGCTGAATGTTCATTTGTTCTTTTTCCAATTGAACGGTGCTTGTTTCTACGGCAATTTTTGAATTCTGACGTTTAATTCGTGTACTCCCACCATCGTAAATGTTCCAACTTAAAGTGGCTCCTAAATTTACGCCTTGGCTCTTTTGTTGTTCTAAGAATGAAGTTGCTCCAAATTGATTTTCGTTCCATTGGTAACCTCCGTTAATAGCTAACTTCGGTACCGAAGCGGATGTGGTTGATTTAATTCCTAATTCAGCATTTCTCAAAGCGGCTTCTTGTTGCAATAGGGTAACGTTGTTCTCTCGTGCGTTGATGAGTAAGGCATCCAGTAACAAACCATCGGCATAGGTTAAAGTTGTATCTACGCTAAATTTCGTATTCACATCTCTACCCAGTAACAAATTCAAATTACGCTTTTCGTTCTGCAATAGCTGGGTATTGGTTAAATACGTAATACTATCATTATTGTAATCTACTTCCGCATTCAAAATATCTAACTGTGAACCTTGTCCGTACTCATGCCCGTATTTGGCACGATCTAAACGTACTTTACTAATCAATAAAGTTTGCTTTTGGTTGCCCACATCTTGCGTTAAACGAGCCACTTCATAATACGAATTGAAAATATTAAGAATGGTGTTTTCTACCATTTGACGCGCTTGCAGTTCAGTGATGTTATAGTTCTCTTGCAATTGCTTGTAGGTATTTGATCTACCAAACCCATCAAAAACGGTGTAGTTCAAATTAATACCTGCATTTAAGCCTGTAGCCTGGTTACCGGTAAAATCTGTGGGTTCTCCTTGTCTTGGAGTTGCGTTTCCACTGGTATTGGAATACGTTGCCCCAGCGTTTCCACTAATTTGAGGCAGGTATCCACTGTTTTGAATACTGGAATTGTTTTCAGCCACTTGAACATCCAAATCTGCCAATCGAATATCAAAGTTGTTTTCCATGGCAATGGTTACGGCTTGACTTTTTTGCAGTACTTCTTGCGCAAAAAGAGGACTTCCCATTACGGAAAGAACCCATACGACCGCTGTTATATTTTTAATGTTCATCGATTTCTGTTTTTAATTCAATAACTGCTCCTTCCACTTCTTCAGCCGAAGGGTAAGGTTTGGCAATGTCCCAATTGAAGAATCGTTTAAGATCATTACTTAATTTTAGCATTAGCGGTAACATCACCAAGGTTAACACGGTAGCCAATGCAATACCGTAAGCAATAGCAATGGCCATTGGAATTAGGAATTGCGCCTGACGACTGGTTTCAAAAATTAATGGTGATAGTCCGGCAATGGTAGTGATCGTAGTCAAGAAAATAGCTCTAAAACGCGATTTACCTGCAGCAATCAAGGCGTCATCGTATTTCATTCCGCGTTTCAAGTACACATTGAACTTACTAATTAATACCAATCCATCATTAACAATAATTCCAATTAAGGCAATAATTCCTAAGAAGCTTAACATGTTAATTGGATAACCATGAATCCAGTGGCCCCAACCCACGCCAATTAACGAAAATGGAATCATTAAAATCAAAACAATAGGTTGATCAAATGAACGGAAAGTGAATGCAATCACCACAAAAATCAAGAATAAGATAACGGGTAATACTGCATTAGCAGAACTCGCTGTTTTTTCCGCTTCCCTATTTTGGCCTTCAAAAATGGCTTGTACTCCTGGGTAGCGTTCTTGCATGATAGGTAATAATTCCTCCTTGATTTCGGCCATCATATCGGTTGCACTCGTACTTGGATCTTTTAGATCGGCATCAATTCTGATTTCACGTTTACCATTTAGGTGATTAATTGAAATTTCACCACGATCAATTTCGTAGCTGGCAATCTCTCTCAACGGAACTCGTTTCCCAGAGCTATTGACTAGACGCATATCGTCTAATTGCTGTAAGGAAGTCCTTTCAGCTAACTCGTAACGCACCCAAACTTTCACTTCGTCTTGACCACGTTGAAAGCGTTGTACCTCGTAACCAAAGAATCCAGATCTTACCTGCGCAATCACGTCATTTAAGGTAAAACCTAAAGCGTGTGCTTTGTCTTTCAGTTGAATCTTGATTTCTTTAATACCCGCTGGATCATTGTCTGCTAAATCTTTTAATAAGGCATTTTTACGAAGGTTGTCCTTAATAAAATCTTTGGCGGCTTTCAACTCATTGGTATTCCTACCCATAATAGATAAGGAAACCGGTTTACCTCCAAAATTAGAACCCGAACCATATTCAATAGCTTCCGATTCACTGATGTAACCTACCATATCATTTAGTGCGGTAGAAACCACGTAGGAAGGAAAGTTTCTTTTTTCACCCGGCAATAAATTGATGGTCAGTTTAGCCGTTGAAGTTCCTGGGCCAATATTCTTAATTACGTTCTCAATGGGGGTATCTAAACCATATTCTGTTTTCAGACTATCGTTCAAAATCCACGTTTTAGCCTCAATGTCTGAAATGATAGAGTCGGTAATGGCCTCATTGGTACCTTGTGGCATTTTTAGCGTTACAATTACTCGATCACTCGCAATAGAAGGGAAGAAGGTAAACTTGATTATACCCCCGCCAATAGCTCCAATGGTTAAAATGAAAATGGAAATAGGAATCGCAAATCCTAATAATCGGTTTTTCATAAAGTATTCCAAGTACGGACCATATAATTTGTCGCGCATAAAGTTCATCACTTTATCCGCCCATTTATTGAAGCTGTACGTTTTTTGTTCGGCAGTTAACGCTTTGGAGTGCGCCATATGTGACGGTAGAATAACCAAGGCTTCGAATAAGGAAACTACCAAAGTCAAAATAACAATTACTGCTACTTCGCCAAAGAATTCACCTACACGACCATCTAAAAAGAAGAAGGTAGAGAAGGCAATTAATGTGGTTAAAATGGCCGATACAATTGCGGGTAATACCTCTAAAGTTCCATCAATGGCAGCCTGAATAGGACTCTTACCTAACTCATGATGGTGGTAAATGTTTTCGGCAATTACAATTCCATCATCTACCAGAATACCAATCACAATAATCATCCCGAATAAAGAAAGTACGTTGATGGTTACATCAAAATAACCGGCAAACATGAACATCCCTAAAAAGGAAATAGGTAAACCAAAAGCTACCCAAAACGCTAATCTTGGTTTTAAGAATAGTGCCAAGAAAAATAGCACCAAAGCCATTCCTTGAACTGCATTTTTGGTAAGTAACTCCGTACGTTCTCTAATGGTTTGAGAAGCATCTCTAGTTACGTTTAACTGAACGTTGTTATGACTTGCGTTAAATTTTTCAATGTAACCTAAGGTCAAATCGGCTACAGAAATTAAATCTTCACTATTGGTGGTATTTACCGTGAAGTTAATAGATGGTTGGCCGTTGTAATACGTACGGTTTGGACTTTCAGACCATTTATCGGTAACATCTGCCACATCTTTTAAATACACTTTGTTACCGTTTTCTTCGGCTTTGACCACTACATAGTCCAGATCCTTTCCGTAATACGAACGATTCTTTACACGGATTAAAAACTCTTCATCGGGAGTTTTAATAGATCCTCCAGAACTTAATATGTTGTGTGCCGAAACCGCTTTGGCTACTTCTTGAAAAGTTAAATTGTAAGAACGTAAGCGATCTTCATTTACAGCAATTTCAATTTCCTCGTCCGGAAAGCCACCAATGGTAACCTGCGAAATGCCTTCCATTTCACGAATATCCGATTCCACATCTCGCCCCATACTTTTAAGGGTGCGTAATGAAAGGTCTTTTCCACTTAAAACAAAACTTACGGCTTCAGTTTTAAAAACCTCTTTAGAAATTACGGGAGGCTCCATGCCTGCTGGAAACGAAGGAACTTTGTCCACCGCGTTTTTGATGTCATCCAGTACCACACCTACATCATAGCCCTTAAGAACTTCAACCTTTACCACTGCTGTGTTTTCAGATGAGGTGGAGGTAAAGCGATCTACTCCAACAAGTCCTTGAAGATTGTCCTCAATTTTTAAAACAATTCCCTCTTCCATTTCTTGAGGAGAAGCGCCTGGGTAGGTAATGTTTATAGTTACATTTCTTGATTCGCTAAGAGGGAAAAAGGAAGATTTTAACGACCTAGCCCCCAATATTCCAAGTAAAAAGAATCCGGTGATTACCACCGATACCGCTACTGGATACTTTATAAAGTGAATGATAATTTTCTTCATGTAGCTCTTATTTCTTCATCGAAACTTTCATTCCTACATATGCCCCAGGAATAGGCTGGGCCAAAACTCTTGTTTGATCTTCTATTCCTTGAACAATAATGGTTTCACGCGTTTTGTGTACCACTTCCACCTGTTGTAGCTCAAGTGCAGTATCCGCAGAAACAACATAGACCATATTACCGTCAACCAATGAGTTTCTAGGTAGCTCCATGGCATTTAGCTTTTCTTGTCCCGCAATTTGAGCCTGTAAGTATAATCCTTCTTTAAGGTGGTTACTTTTTAGGGCTACATAAACCTGAACGGTTTGGGTTTCGGTATTTACTTTTCCATTAATTCTTGATACTTTCCCCGTCCAAGATTGGCTAGGATTTTCAGGATTACTCACCTGAACTTGTTTACCCACCGCTACTGATGAAATAAGAGCCCTACTAATGGATAACTCTAATTCGTATTGCGAAGGATCAATAAACTCACCTAGTTTTTGACCATTTCTAATTAAAGAACCTGGTGTTACCAAAGCTTCGGTAAGGATACCTTTAAATGGAGC
Organism: uncultured Flavobacteriales bacterium; assembly: GCA_913057875.1. Classification (GTDB taxonomy): domain Bacteria; phylum Bacteroidota; class Bacteroidia; order Flavobacteriales_G; family Salibacteraceae; genus CAJXZP01. The sequence goes on along the minus strand of CAJXPI010000035.1, from coordinate 12,505 downwards.
GGTTAACACATATTTACGGTACACTATTTCTAAATTTCGTGTGTTGTAATAGGTGGTGTATAAGTTCTTTCCGGTTAAAAAGAATTTCTCTTTATCCGTACCTGGTTCTGGAAGAGGCTTTAAAGGAGCGTCCATGTCAAACTCACGCAAATACTTATCCCATTTAGAATATGCTTCCGGGTAGTCTAATTTAATATCCGGAATAATACTGGTGATCAAATTTTGCAGAGCACTTTTTTGCGCCTGTAAATTGGCGTAATGGTCGTCACTTTTAATACGCACCAAAACTTCCCCTTTATTATACTGGGCTCCCGGTTTAAACTCTTTGGTACTCGGTTGCATTAATCCTTGCACTTCGGCAAAAATGTCAATCTTGTACTTGGCAGAAAGTAAGCCGCTTTCCATAATGTTTACCGGAACAATTATGTTCTGCGCTATTTCAATGGTGGCCGTAGGAATTTTCACATTATTTACCGGTTTCTTTTTTTCCTTGTTGGCAATGGTTGTTTTGGCACCGTAAAAGGCTCCAATTACCATTAAAACAGCTAATATTTTTGTAGCGTATTTTGACATATCCTTATTTGCTTTTGTCTTCTCTTAATGAGATAAGTTTAGTTCTAATTTTTGTAAGCGTATGAAGAAAAGATGCTCTTTCTTTTTCGGTAATACCTTCTTCCACCTCGTCTATGATACATTCAATTATTGGGGCAGCCTCCTGTAATATGGATCTTCCCAATTCAGTAATACATACTAATTTAATGCGTTTGTCTTGATCAGATGGCTTTCTTTCTACCCATCCCTTTTTTTCAAGAGTGCCAATGTTCCTGGTAAAAGTAGTTTTATCTCTACCCGTAAGAAATGCTAAATTGTTTTGGGGCTGCCCATTATTACGAGAAATGATCATTAAAAACACAAACTGCATTTTAGATAAAGTTATCCCGTTTCGGGTAAATTCCTCCTCCACGTAAAAGTCTAAAAACTTTACAGTTCGTCCTAAAAATGGTAAAATGCTATTTTCTATATTCATACTAAGGCGCAAATATAAAGGCAATTAATTTTTAGTTGTACCTGCATCTAATTTTTTAACATTTAATTTTTATGATATGGGAATAGATTTTTTTAGATGAGTCTAATTCTGTTTATTTGCAGCACTTAAAAAAAGCATAGTGTCAAAAGTTACTCCTTCGTTAGAAGATATTAATCAGTCTATTGACGCCCGGAATAAAAAGGGTTTTTTCAGAAAGTTGTTCGCGTTTATGGGGCCAGCTTACCTTATTAGTGTGGGCTATATGGATCCGGGAAACTGGGCCACCGATATTGCGGGAGGGGCGCAATTTGGCTATAAGTTAATATGGGTTTTGGTAATGTCAAACTTAATTGCATTGCTATTGCAAAGTTTGAGTGCGCGTTTGGGTATAGTAAGACGTTTAGATTTAGCTCAAGCTTCTCGAGAAGAGTTTCCTAAACCCGTAAATTTTGCCTTGTACATTTTAGCCGAGATTGCCATTGCCTCTACCGATTTGGCGGAGGTGTTAGGAATGGCCATTGGGTTAAATTTACTTTTTGATATTCCATTATTATATGGAGTTGTATTTACATTATTTGATACCTTTTTATTGCTATTCCTCATTAACAAGGGTATGCGAAGAATGGAGGCCTTTATTTTGGCTTTGATTGGTGTTATTGGACTTTCCTTTTTTGCGGAGATGATTTTTGCCCAACCGCATTTGCCATCAGTAATGGAAGGTTTTATTCCTTCTATTCCAAATACAGCAGCATTGTTTATTGCTATAGGAATTATTGGGGCTACCGTAATGCCACATAACTTGTATTTACATTCTTCTTTGGTACAAACCCGAAATTACGAGAAGTCAGAAAAAGGAATGAAACAGGCCATTCGCTTTAATATTTTTGATACGACCATTGCCTTGAATTTAGCCTTCTTTGTTAACGCAGCTATTCTTATCCTAGCAGCAGCTACCTTTTATAATTCAGGTATGTATGATGTATCTGAAATAGAAGATGCTTATAAATTCTTGGAACCCATGTTAGGAACTAAATGGGCGCCTATATTATTTGCGGTGGCGTTAATTGCTGCCGGACAGAGTTCTACGTTAACCGGTACGTTGGCCGGACAAATTGTAATGGAAGGGTATTTGAACCTGCGTTTCCAACCGTGGGTACGTAGAATTATTACCCGGGTAATTGCTATTGTTCCAGCGGTTATTGTGATTTTGATTTTTGGCGAAGGCTCTACTGGAACGCTCCTAATTTTAAGTCAGGTAATATTGAGTTTACAACTCGGGTTTGCGGTGATTCCCTTAATCCATCACGTGAGTGATAAAGCAACTATGGGCACGTTTGCAATTGGCCCATGGACCAAGTTGGGGGCTTGGACCTCAGCTTTGGTAATTGTGGCACTTAATATTTGGTTGGTAATTGAAGAAACTTCTAACTTTTTGAGGGTGGCTGAAAGCCCCGCGCTTTGGGGGGCATTGATCTTTATTGTGGGTGGTTTGGCGTTAGCCTTAATGGGGTACGTTGTTTTTGTTCCGTTATTTAAAAACACAAAAACAAAGAAAGTTTCAGGTGTTCACCGAGAGCAGGTTTTACTGGATATTAGTACCGAAAAGAAGTTTAAGAGAATTGCCGTTGCCGTTGATTTTAGCGATGTGGATAATAAGGTAATTCAACATGCCTTAACGGTGAAAAGTGCGAATACAGAAATTTTATTAATCCATGTGGTTGAAAGTGTGGTTGCCCGTGTTTTTGGTAAAGAAGTAGAAGATAGCGAGTCTAAAAGTGATCAAGAGTTCTTAGAGAAATACCAAGAACAAATGAAATCCAAGGGACATAAGGTATCTGTTAAACTTGGCTATGGAAGTCCGAAGAAGACCATTCCTAAATTAACCAAAGAGTTTAATGCTGATCTTTTAGTTATGGGTTCTCATGGTCATGGAATGATGGGTGATATGTTATTTGGTACTACCATTGACTCGGTTCGTCATAAGGTAGATATTCCGGTGTTTATAGTTAGAGAGTAAATATAGTTAGTCGGAATGTGACTATGAGTCTCGTCCTAACTTTTAGGATTAATTAATGCAACACCTTAAAGGTTCGTTGCTATTCGTCCTTGTTGAAAATGCAGTAGCTAATATATTAGCTATTTTGGTGTTTTTTCGGTATATTTGGCTAATATTTTAGCTAGATGGGAAAATTTAATATACAGAAACAACCCAACGATATTTTGGTGGATGTAGCTCAAAAAGTTCGTAGATTAAGAAGAACGAACAAATGGAGTCAGGAAGAATTGGCTAATCGATCCGGGGTTTCTCTAGGTAGTTTGAAACGGTTTGAATCTACCGGAAAAATTTCATTTATTTTCCTACTAAAGCTCGCAAATGTTTTTGGCCGTCTAGAAGAATTTGAGTCTCTTTTAGTCCCAAAAGAGACCAGTAATTTGAATCAACTCTTTTCTGATAAATAATGAAGGTTTCTCGCTTAAAAGTTCTGTTGGATAATGTTTCTGGAAGAATTCCTGTGGGGGAGTTGGTTCTGCATGAAAAGAACATTCATTTTAAATACCATCCAGATTTTGTCCGTTCGGGTATAAATATTTCACCCTTTAAACTGGCTTTAAATACAGAGGTACAGACCGGGAATTTAGCCTTGTTTGATGCGCTATTTGGCGTTTTTAATGATTCTCTACCGGATGGTTGGGGCAGATTGTTGCTAGATAGAAAATTAGCGGAAAAAGGTATTTCTCCCTATGAAGTTGGTCCATTAGATAGGCTAGCTTATGTAGGTGAAACGGGAATGGGAGCACTTGTTTATGAGCCGGTAATTTCTGAAGGCCCCCAAGAATTAGAAGCTTTTAGCTTGGATGTACTTGCTAAAAGCTCTCAAGAAATATTGCAGGGAAGTAGTTACGATTTAGTAGATGATTTATATGTATTAGGAGGTTCTTCGGGTGGTGCTCGTCCCAAGATTAACGTGGAGTATCATCCAGTTTTAAATGAATTAAGCTTCGGTAAAAAAGAACTCACAGAAGGGTTTGAGCATTGGTTAATAAAATTTCCCGCCCAAATGGATTTATTGGATGTCGCAAATATTGAATATGCCTATGCCTTGATGGCAGTAGATTGTGGGATTGAGATGTCTGCTTTCAAATTATTTGAAGGTGCCTCAGGTAAAAAATATTTCGGAACAAAACGTTTTGACAGGGAGGGAAATTCAAGGATTCATATGCATTCAGCTAGTGGGTTAATGCATGATGATTTTAGGTATAGCCAATTGGATTATGGACATTTAATGGATTGTGCTTTCAAGCTTGAAAAACATGTTTTGTCTTATGAAAAGATATTGACTTTGGCTACATTCAATGTGTTTACTCATAATCGTGATGATCATAGTAAGAATTTCGCATTTGTAATGGATTCAGTTGGAAAATGGAAGTTTGCACCGGCTTATGATTTGACTTTTTCAAATTCATCACATGGCCATCATAGCACCACTGTGGCGGGAGAAGGGTTAAACCCTACGAAAAAACACTTGCTAGAGTTAGCCCATGTTTTTGACGTAAAGAATCCTAACGAAATTATTGATAGGGTAAGGAATGTGGTATTAAATTGGGTGGAATATGCAAAAAAAGCAGAAGTTTCTGCACAGTCTATGAAAATTATTCAAAAACAAATTAGCGGCCACTTGTAGTTAGGGAATAGTATTTGTAAGATGAGTTTTCAAATCACCCAATTATGAAGACATTATTATCAACAACACCTGTAATTATCAGTTTATTGGTCATCACCTTGATGGCTTCCTTTAAACCACCTATAGTAAAAGAAGACAAACGAAAACCGCGTTTCGCATTCTATGAAGTAAACCCTAAAACACAAGCGTTAAAATTATACTGGAAGGATAAGGAAGGCCAGAATTATCAAAATTTCCAAAACCTTAAGAATGCCGTGGAGGCTAAAGATGAAAAACTAGTTTTTGCCATGAATGGAGGAATGTATCTCAAAGATCTTTCTCCTCAAGGGTTGTTTGTTGAAAATGGGAAAGTGGTAAAAGATGTAAATCGTAAAAGGAACGCTTACGGTAACTTTTACATGGAGCCTAATGGTATTTTTTACTGGAATGCTAAAGGAGAAGCGCACGTTCAAAAAACAACCGATTTTGAATTGACTGATGAGGTGTTTTATGCTACCCAATCTGGTCCCATGCTTTTAATGGATGGCGAAATGCATTCTAAGTTTATGTTTGGTTCAAATAACGTGCATTACCGAAATGGCGTTGGAATTCTACCTAATGGAAATGTTTTATTTGTCATTAGTTTAGAGCCTGTTAACTTTTATGATTTTGCGGAGTTTTTTAGAAATATGCGTTGTGAAAATGCCTTGTATTTGGATGGGTTTGTTTCCAGAATGTATTTACCAGAACAAGGTTTTAAGCATATTGATAAAAGCACTTTTGGGGTTATTATTGGGGTAATCGAATAGTTATTCTCCGGCCAACACTTTCTTAATAGAAGCAGCCTTAATTTCACATTCCTGGTATTCTCCTTCCGGGTCTGAATTATCTGTAATTGCGCCCCCAACCATATAGCTTAAATATTGGGTTTGGGCATTGTATTGCAAACTTCGAATGATCACGTTAAAATCAAAATTACCATTGGGTGTGATGTAACCCACCGAACCTGAATAAATGCCCCGTTTGGTGTGTTCAAATTCTTCAATGAGCTGCATGGCCATAATTTTTGGCGCACCGGTCATGCTTCCCATGGGGTAACTATTTTTAATTACATCTGTAAAATGCACCCCTTCTTTTACCGTACTGGAAATGGTAGAAATCATTTGATGCACATTTGAAAAAGAATAAATGCCAAAAAGCTCGTCTACCTTTACCGTTTGTTGTGCAGCGGTTCTTGATAGGTCATTCCGTACCAAGTCTACAATCATCACATTCTCAGATCGGTCTTTTTCACTGTGATACAAATCCTTTTTTAGTTGCGCATCTTCCTCTGGGTTTGGACCGCGTTTTGCGGTACCTTTAATAGGTTGCGAAAGAATATGGTTTCCTGTTTTCTTGATATATCGCTCTGGACTTGCGCTTATTAAATGATGATGATTCCATCTTCCATACACCGAAAAAGGAGTAGGTGAGGTAGAAACTAATTTCTCGTATAACGCCAACGGATTTACGGTCACATTATCTGCATAAAACTCTTGGCAAAAATTGGCCTCATAGATATCGCCCATTTGAATATGGTGCTTCAAAGACTTTACTCCTTTAATGTATTCGGCATGATGAATTCGTGGAGTTAAATCAATTTTTGAAATAGGCTCCTTTTCCTTTATTTCCGTCTGTTGAATAGCCGTCCAAATGGAATCGATATCTTGACTTATACATTGAATTTCTATTTCATTCTCTTGAACTAAAATCAAGGTTTCAGGTATAAAAAAATGCAAGGCGTTCATTTTATGAAAATCTTCATTTTCACTAATCAAGTCTTCTAATTCGTTTTTTAAGTCATAACTCAAATAACCCAACATCCAATCTGTATTTGCATCGTGAAATGCTCTTAGTTTTTCAAATGAGTTTTCGTTTGAAACCAATTCTTGATGGGCAATTATACCAATAACCATTTCATAGGTGGTTCCGTTGGGGTAGTCACTATTGTGTTTTGAAAAGCTATCCAGTATCACACACGGATCAAATTGTTGTGCCCAAGAAATGAGTTGACTCTTTTGAATTTGATCAAATGAAAATTTCTTGGAATGGCGCTTCATGGGTGGCAAATATAAAATTAGGTTTCCATTCTACTAGCGTTCTTTTTCACCTTCGGTACCTTATTTCATGCCATTGGTGTAATTGCGTATTTATTAATAGAGGGTTCGCTTATTTTTGAGGTATGGATTTGGTAATCGATTTAAAGGAAATTACACGTGAATTTGTGGTAGGTCAGCAAAAAGTACGCGCCTTACGTGGAATTAATATTGAAGTGCAACGAAATGAGTATGCCGCTTTAATGGGGCCTTCTGGTTCGGGTAAATCTACTTTAATGAACGTGATTGGTTGCCTAGATACCCCAACTGCCGGTTCTTATTTGCTCAATCAAAAAGATGTGAGTAAAATGGTAGATAATGAATTGGCCGAAATCAGAAACACCGAGATTGGCTTCGTTTTTCAAACGTTTAATTTATTACCGCGTTATTCTTCCTTAGATAATGTTGCCTTGCCTTTAGTGTATGCCGGTTGGAGTAAAAAAGACCGATTGGAACGTGCCGCTGAAGTATTGGAAATGGTTGGTTTAGGTGATCGAATGGACCACAACCCTAACGAATTATCTGGTGGACAAAGACAGCGTGTAGCGGTGGCGAGAGCATTGGTTAACAACCCGTCCATTATTTTGGCAGATGAGCCTACGGGTAATCTAGATACCAAAACATCGCATGAAATTATGGATTTGTTCAACGAAATTCATGCACAAGGAAATACCGTAATTCTGGTAACCCATGAGGAAGATATTGCCGAACATGCCAAACGTGTTATTCGTTTACGTGACGGATTGGTGGAATCTCAAGGATTATAATTTAAAAAGGATTTGATAATTCTTCACGAGTCGTAAAGTTTGAGTCGGTTAATGTTTTTAAAAAGGCGATGAGGTTTGCCTGCTCTTCGGGAGTTAATTTATTGCCTCCTGCTGAAGAATGAAGCATTAAAGGGTCAATATTAGGACTGTTTTGCACTCCATTTGCATAGAATTCAACCACCTCTTCTAACGTGGTAAATCTCCCATCATGCATGTAGGGGGCTGTTAACTCAATATTCCTTAAGGTAGGAGTTTTGAATTTCCCTACATCTTGCGGGTCTTTAGAGTGCGCGAAATATCCACTGTCAGGATTCATGTCTAGCCCATTGTTTCTGGTTTGGTTGTCTGTAAATAACTCGGGGGAGTGGCAGTGAAAACAGTCTCCTTTTTCATTGAAAAACAACATGTAACCTTTCATTTCCTCTGGTGATAAACTCAATTCACCTCTATTAAATTGATCGTATTTTGAATCGGTTGAATTAAGTGTTCTGGCAAACTGAGCAAGGGCAAAAGCAGCTTCTTTCGAGGTAATTTCATTTACATTAAATGCTCCCTTAAATAGTTTGCGGTATTCCCAGTTGTTGTTGAGTTTAGATAAATCCGTATTAAAAAACTCCTCCACTTCAAAAATCATTACTTCTTCAAGGGTTCCCTCAAATCCACCATCCCACATAAATTTTGTAGTCCAAGTCATGTTGATATGCGGAACTACTTGATGGCTTCCGTTGTTGATTTGAAAGGCTTGGCCTTGAATGTGGCAAGAAGAGCAGCTACGGTTTCCTTTGCCGTCCATAATGGGGTCGTAGTATAACTTTCTCCCTAATGCTATTCCTTCAAAAGTAAGTGGGTTTTCCTCAGAAAGTTGCGGTTGAGGGAAAAATTCTGGAACCATTAAACTATATGGAGAAGTTTGATAAGGAACGGATTCTAATGAATTTGTGGGCGTGGGTGTCTGGGTGGTACAGCGGCATAGATTTAAAAGATACAACGAGCCTAAGATTAGACTAAGAACTTTGACCTTTGAGCTATTTAAGAATGGTAAAAGAGAATACATCATGTCCGTTTTGTTGAATGGTTTCTTGGGCTTCATGATTTTGCATAATACCTGCGCCAAAGTATTGAAAGTCCCAGGTTACTGGAGATTTAAACCAGTTTTGAATTTCCATATTAATGGTAAGATTATGTAAGTTTTGGGAGGCTGTAAAAGGAAGGTTTTCTATTACCTGAATACTATAGTCTGTTTTGTCTAATCCTCCTGAATGAAAATTGAAATTATGAGGCATTCCATTTTTTAGATATTGACCTTCTAGTTTCTGATAGTGGTAGCCTCCACCCATATTTTCTGGCCAAAACATTAAATACTCTGGATTACTAGTAAACATATTAGAAACATTATCCTCATTGGTAAACCCTAGAATGAAACTAAATCCAGAATAGGTTCCATGCGGAATTTGTTGGAGTAAATTTTTTTGTAATGATTCCGGATCATTAATATCTATATACCAATAATGAGGAAGTGTTAGTTGTCCTCCATTTTCAGTAAAAAGAGTGAATTTGCTAATGAAATATTTTATGGTTTTTATACTAAATGTGTCGCCATTTGCATTGATATATTGCATTTGGTTTAATACGACAGGGTGTTCATGTACCGTATGAGTGAAAGAAACGGTTAAGTCGGATTTTATTTTAGGAGGAGTGTTTTTTGTACATCCCCAAAGTAGGGATAGAAAAAGAATTAGAACAACTAAATTAGGCTTTTTCATTATTTACATCATTGTAAGTTGGTTACAATGGCGTAAATATGGGGGGTATATTAAGTTGCTGAAATGACTTTAATCACAAGATTTTACAAATGTGAATGGTTTTTTATTCCACATCAAAATCAAAATAGGTTTCCGGAAATGGTTCATCTTTTAATGTAAAATGCCACCATTCTTCATTGTAGGGAACAAAACCACTAGCTAGCATCACCTCTCTTAAGTAAGCTCGGTTTTTTTGCGCGGTAGGGGAAACGGTGGTGTCGCTGGGCCAGGATTTGGGGCCAAAATAATCCCATGGAGTACCCATGTATAGTTCAAAATTTTCATCAGTTACTAAAGTTAAATCAATGGTGCTCCCTCGTGTATGTCCTGATTTAGATGCAATGTACTGGAGTTTGAATAGATCTTTCTTGGCTACCTCAGGGTAATATATGCGTTTGTTGGTGGTGTCATTTAAATTCTTTGCCCAACGTACAAAATGATTTACGGCTTTTTGCGGTCTATAGGTATCAAATACTTTGATTCTTAAATTTCGTTTGTCAAATTCTTTTTGGGCTTTTTTTAAAGCAACGGCAGCAGGTTTGGAAATGATAACCACCTCTTTTTTGTATCCATCTAATGGTTTTGCTACAAAGTTCTTGCTTCCAAAATACCGTAAATCAACTACCATACTGGGAACGTATTTTTTTAGGTACACAAAACCTTCCGGCAGGTTATTGGTTTTTGAATAGGTGAAAGAAAGTCCAATTAAAGCGAAAAGGAACAATCCAACATACTCGTGTTTTTTCATAGTGTTTCGTTTCTCCGAAAATACAATAGGCAAGGTAATATTTGTCAATGGAATTGGTGCGGAATGTTAGTTTTGTAGTGATGGCAAAATCAATAGATGCATGGGTGACTAATAGTCCGTACCTTAAAAAAGATTCTCGCATCTTAGTGGGAGTAAGCGGAGGTGCTGATTCAGTGGTGTTGGCACACATTCTTCATAAAAAGGGATTCACCATTTCTATTGCCCATTGTCATTTCAATTTGCGCGGTAAAGATGCCGATGCCGACCAGCAGTTTGCTAAAGAGCTGGCGCTAAGTCTTCAGGTGCCATTTTACACCACCAAGTTTGAAACCGAAGTGTACGCCCGTACTCGAAAAGTATCCATTCAAATGGCTGCGCGCGATTTACGCTATTTCTGGTTTGAAAAACTGTGTAAAGAAAACGGGCTAGATCAAATTGCAGTAGGTACGCATTTAACGGATCGCGTAGAAACCTTTTTGTTTAATGCTACTAAAGGTACTGGATTGAGTGGGTTGCGCGGAATAAAACCTTTGAATGGCAAAGTAGTTCGTCCATTGCTGGATTCCAGTAAAGAAGAAATTTATGCCTATGCTAAAGTAGAAGGTTTGCAATGGCGTGAAGATGATTCTAATCAAAGTATTAAATACGCTCGAAATAAAATAAGACACAAAGTGCTTCCCGTACTCCAAGAAATTAACCCCAATTTAGAGGCTACTTTTCTAAGAAACTTTGAAACACTTTCGCGCGTGGATGCTTTTGTGGAAGCACAAGTAGATAGCATTTGGAAGGAATGGATAGTTAAAGAGGAAAAGTCTATCAAAGTATCTATTTCAAAAATAAAAGAAGCGTTTTTTGCAGATGTGGTGTTGCGTTATCAGCTTAAACCATTTGGATTTAATGGAAGTCAAGTGCACGATTTACTACAGGCTATCGAAGGGCAACCTGGCGCAATGATCTCTTCTTTAGATTATCATCTATTTATAGATAGAGAATTTGTATTTATTCAACAAAAACGCTTTTTCTCTGCTGGGAATGATTTTAGAATTACCGAGTTTATGGGTGAAATCACGCAACCCTTACGCTTGGTTTTTGAAGATAAACATGCCGAGGAAGTTCAAATTGAATCCCATAAGAACAAAGCATACTTTGATTTTGATAAACTGAAGTTTCCACTTAATCTAAGGAAATGGAAGGCAGGAGATAAATTCACGCCCTTCGGAATGAGGGGGCAAAAGAAGGTTTCGGATGTATTGATTGATCAAAAAATTCCGAAACATGAAAAGGAAAATATCTGGGTACTGGAATCGGATAATGAGATTTGCTGGGTGGTAGGTGTTCGATCTTCCGGTAAATTTAAAGTGGAATCCAGTTCCACAAGAGTGTATGTTATCGAATTAAAGGCATAACGTATTGTTTCTTATTTTAGCCTCACATTCCAGTACATGAACAAAAAACTAAAGCAACAAGCAGATTATCTTTATTTGGTATTAGGAGCATTATTTATCGCTTCTTTGGTAACCACCAATTTAATAGCCAACAAGTTTGTAACCGTTGATTTAGGTTTTAAAGAATTTGTAGTTTCTGCCGGAATGTTGCCTTATCCTTTCACCTTTTTAATTACTGATATATTGTCAGAGATTTATGGTAAGAAGAAAACCACTAATGTGGTGGTAGCCGGATTTTTTGCTTCCATATTTGTGTTAGGAGTACTATGGTTAGGAAGCGTATTCCCTGCTATTGATCAATCTCCAGTTAGTGATGAGGTGTATAATCAGGTTTTTGCCAATTCATATAGAGTGGTTTTTTCCAGTATGACGGCCTATTTGATAGCCCAATTTGCCGATTTGAAACTCTACCATTTTTGGAAAAAACTCACCAATGGAAAACACCTTTGGTTACGTAATAATGGATCTACAATCGTTTCACAATTACTAGATACTACGCTAGTGGTAGCTGTTCTTTTTGTGGGGACAATGAGTGTGGGTGAAATGACAAAACTCATTAAAGACGGTTGGATGTTTAAAATCCTGTTTGCTTTTGCCGATACCCCATTAATGTACTTGGCTGTCTACGTTATTCGAAAACGTTTCCAATTAAAGCCTTTAGAGGAAATCCGTTAAACCTATCTGAATAGTAGGGTGATGTTTGTTAATATCTTGTTTTTGTTGGTGTTAACTAAGATGTTAAGAGGCCGTTAATTAGGTTTTACTCCACGAAGTTATTTGTTACATTTGGCGGTTCTCAAAAACCAAATTATGGGTAAAAATTATTTTAAACTACTATTCTTAAGCGTTGCTTTTTTGTTTGTTGGTTTAGCCCTGTCTCTTATACACATCTGACGCTGCCGACGATCTACTCTGTGTA
>CAJXPI010000034.1 GCA_913057875.1 uncultured Flavobacteriales bacterium | reverse complement strand
TGGGCTCGGAGATGTGTATAAGAGACAGGCCGAGGGTAGGGTTTTGTAGGTAAACGGCAGTGGGTGACTTAAAATTGTTCTGCTAAATGTGCGGGTATACCGCTGCTTCAGTTTTTCTAAAAATTAAAAAAACAAACCAAGTTTATTTGATCTCTTCCTCCTAAAGAAAAGAACTGGTTCATGTAACCGGCTTCTGTTCGGATGTTATCGGAGAATTTATAGCCTAAACCACCATACAATCTATTTCGGTCAAATATAGTCCCATTGGTATTTAGAAAAATTTCGTTGTACGCAGATACGTAAAAGGTTTTATCGGTCAATTCTTTGTTGTTTAGCGGAATGTTGATCCCCAAAAAATAGCGAAAGCGCATTTTAAAATCCGATTCAATAAAGCGTTGTTCAAAGCGGTAACGGTGTTGAACCGAAACAATTCCAATACGCTGACGGGTAATAAACTGCTCAAAAATTCGGTGTTCATGTACATCATATTTTTCGCTAGTTCCGGAAATGTAGTTTTCGCTCAAAATGTATCCGTATCCCAACAATAGGTTGTTATTGTTTTCAGAAAGGTTAATTCCCACACCTGTACGAATCAATAGCTGCTCTAAATCATCAATAACATTGTAGCTTCTATATTGAACCTCATTATGCCAATTCAGCTTGGTGTTAATTTTCTTGTTTCCAAAATATAATAACCAGTTTCCCAGGTTGCTTTCTTGAGCGTTCGCGCCAAATTGAATGGCTATTAAGCCGAGTATCAGTAATTTTTTCAATGCGTTGGTATTTCTGTGTTTAGTATTTGCTTTAAACTATTGCAAGGTTTAATTCTTTCATTAACTCTGCAAATTTTTCGTAGGAATTTCTTCGCGCATTTGCGTCATATACGTGTGTAGCCACAATTAGCTCGTCTACTTGTGTGTTTTCCAGAAACTGTTGTACTTTACGTTTAACGGTTTCTTTGGTTCCAATAAATGCAAATTTGGTCATTTGTTGCACCGCAGGTTGTTCTATTACTTCTCGTAACTGATTTGTCATTTCAAAGGGCGGTTCCATTTGGCCTCGTCTTCCCGTAAGAATGCCAATAACACGATCGTAGTAGGAGGTAGATAGTTTCTCGGCTTCTTCTGTTGTATCGGCAATGATGACCGAAATACCAGCAATGATGTACGGATTTTCTAAGGCTTCGGAAGCTTGAAATTCCTCTCTGTAAATATTTAAAGCCCGAAAAAGATGTGCCGTAGCAAAATGACTGGCAAAAGCATAGGGCAACCCTTTACTCGCAGCTAAATGCGCGCTATCAGTACTTGAACCCAAAATGTACAAAGGAACTTCTACGCCTTCGGCTACCTGAGCACGTACCGACTGACTCGCGTTATCCAAAGAAAAATACTTTTGAATTTTAGCAACCTCTTTAGGAAACGACATAGCCGCTTGGTAAAAATCAGACCGAATGGCCTGAGCCGTTGCTTGGTCGGTTCCAGGAGCTCTACCAAGTCCTAAGTCAATTCTATGGGGGTAAAGTGTTGCCAAGGTTCCAAATTGCTCGGCAATAATGAGTGGTGAATGATTGGGTAACATAATTCCACCCGATCCAACGCGAATGTTTTGAGTGGCCTCGGCCACTTTTCCAATTAAAATTGACGTGGCACTACTACCAATAGCTTCGGAGTTGTGATGTTCAGCAAGCCAATACCTATAATACCCTTCTTGATCTGCTAACTGAGCCAATTTCACCGAGTCATCAAAGGTTTGAGCTAAGGAAGTCCCCTTTGAAATTACCGCTAAATCCAGAATAGAAAATCGTGTCATAGTGTTTGTCATGGTATTTTTGAAAGGGCAAATTTATTGGTAAATGAAGGTTTATTAGTGGTGAATTGCATAAAAAAACGTTATCGAATTAATACCGCGCTAGGAAAATCATCTTTTAAGAAAAACCTACTTTAGTAGAAAGGGTCAAACGAACAAATTTGTAAAATTCACTTCATTAAATCTTAGCATGAAAGATACGAATTATCATATTTTCACTTTTCCAGGAAGCCCTGTAAATTTGCTTTTTACTCCTGAAAAGTATGTAAATCAGGAATTTCCTATTCAAGATATCGTAGTGCTGCATTTCTCTTTGAAATCGATTAATTACTATTTGTTTTTTGGTTCAAAAACTCCCCAGGGGGGATATGACTTTTCTTTTCAGTTCAATATTGGGGATGAATTTGTGGCGTTTTTAATGAGTAGGAATGTAAAGTACCATAGTTTTCCTATTGCCCAAGAACTATCTACATTTGAACACAAGTTTTTATTAGAAGATGGTCGAACCATTTTAATGGATACCTATGCTACCGGACAAACAAGAGGTACAACCATTACTGAATTAGGTCTTGAAAATAAAAAAAAGGAACTTCTTAATTTACCCAAAGCCAAATTGAACCTAGATAAAAAGAATGCCAAAATTTTACTGGAATGGTCTGGAGGAGCAATGGAGGGTAAAGAGCCAGAAGAATTTACACAGGCCCGAGTGGCCATGAACGAATTAGTAGCCGCTCACAGCAAATTGGAGACCCGAAAGTTAATCATCTGGGTGGTATTAATTGTTTTGGTAGTCGTTTTGTATTTTGTATATAGTTAGCGTTTACTTGTAGTTTTTTAAATCTTAAACTGTTTTATTATGAATTCTAAGGCACGTGTGCAGTCCGTACTTGAGGTACATGCTCTTTCTGAGGAGGTGACCCAAATGCCTTGTTTTTCCATGAATCATTTGCAAGATGTTTCTGTTACTGGAATAGAGATTCCTACCAATATTCGTTTGGGACAACTTATAGAAAAGGTAGTGGGTGATTTGCTAGATAAGTCGTCTACCTATCAATTGCTTTATAAAAATGTTCAGGTATTGGATGGCAAAAGAACCATTGGGGAGTTAGATTTTATAATTCAGGAAAAAGAGACCACCGACATTATTCACCTAGAGTTAGCGTATAAGTTTTATTTACTGGATTCCCATATTTCCAGTACGGAAAAGGAAAATTGGATCGGCCCAAATAGGAAGGATACTTTGGTGGAAAAACTGGTTAAATTGAAAACGAAGCAATTTCCTCTTTTATTCGATTCCCGTACCCAAAAGACTTTAAGGGAGTTGGATGTATCTTTATTGAGGCAAGAGCTATGTTTGTTAGCGAATCTATTTATACCCTATGAATATAATGGAAATGTTTCCGAAGCCTATTTACCGGCTATTAAAGGATGGTACTTGAATTGGGTAGATTATCAAAAAATGGATCATGAGGCTACTCAATATTATGTTCCAGAGAAAAAACAATGGGGTATGGCTCCTTTAAGCAATGATTCTTGGTTTTCATTTCAGGAAGTACATCAAGAGTTGCAAGAATCCATTAGTGAAAACCAATCTCGTTTAGTATGGCAAAGAAAAGAGGAAACGTATTCCGAATTTTTTGTGACTTGGTGGTAAGAGTAAATTCTTTATTGAAATGAAAAGATTATGATTGTTTTTGGAGTGTAAATGGGTGTGATAATTATTTTTACGCAAATATTATTTTATGAAAAAGTGGAATACGATTTTGAGCATGGGTTTAATTGCATTGGTATGTAGTTGTGGGGAATCCGAACCAAAAGTTGAGGCTCCGGTAGAAAAGGTTATCACGGAGGATGTGCATCCCCAAGAAATGTTGAAGGAAGCCTATCAACTTTTTAAAGAGGGTAAAGATGAGGAATCGATAATACTAGCTAAGGAAGTGCTTGAATTAGGACGTTCCACAGATAA
Organism: uncultured Flavobacteriales bacterium; assembly: GCA_913057875.1. Classification (GTDB taxonomy): domain Bacteria; phylum Bacteroidota; class Bacteroidia; order Flavobacteriales_G; family Salibacteraceae; genus CAJXZP01. Next base: position 16,075 of record CAJXPI010000034.1, on the reverse strand, counting down.
CGATACGTTGGTAGGAGGAGCATTAACATCTTTATGCAGAAATGCCCAAAGAAGTTTAGATACGAACTCATTGGCAGACCTGAGCGATCAATTAGTAGCTCTTTCTGATAAATCAGGAAACCCGAAATGGATGATGTATCGGGCCCATATGAACGCAGAAATGTGGCGGTTAATTGGAGACATGGACCGAGCAGAGTCATTTTATAACGAGAGTATGGAAATTAGTTCTCAAATTGGAGCCCTAGGCATGTTTACTATTGATCATTTTAATAAGTCGTTTGTTTCGGTAGCGAAAGGAGATTTTGAAACGGCCCAGACACTTATTCTAAAATATTATGCCTTGCGTAATGAGTCTGATCCAGAATCAGAAGATGCGTATGGATTAATTGCGATGGCTTATTACCTAGAGCAACAAGAAAATTATGAAGGAGCCCATCAAGTGGCTGTAGTAACACGCAGATTATTTGAAGAACAAAACTTGTTTCCAGAACCACCAGATGAGAAACCTCTTTTGGCGGTAGAAGCGAAAGTGGACGAAAAGCTTTCTTCGCAAGATCAACAAAACATAGAATTAGCATCTGATACGCTTTCAGTTTCTGATTTATTAGAAAAGTACATGCAATAGAAAATGTATTCTCTTTGACTAAAAATGAGCCTTTAGTCGTTTACTTTTGATGGAATGCCCAATAAAATCAATATCTTTTGGTTTAGACGTGATTTACGTTTAAATGATAATACCGCACTAATAGCTGCGCTATTAAGTGAAATTCCGGTATTACCCATTTTCATTTTTGACGAAAATATTCTGAATGAATTACCTCAAGATGATGCGCGGGTTACGTTTATCTATGATCAGCTGGCTCAAATAAATCAAAAATTAAAGGCTTACGATTCCAGTATAAAAATAATGAAGGGAAGGCCCGAAGAGGTATGGAAATCATTGGTTAAAGAATATTCCATTGAAAAGGTTTATATCAATAAAGATTACGAACCATATGCTAGAAATCGTGATTTTGCTATTCATTCGTTTTTAGAAAAACAGGAGATCGAAATGTTGCACTACAAAGATCAAGTGGTGCATGAGCAGGAAGAAGTTATGAAAGCAGATGGAACGCCCTACACGGTGTATACCCCATATAAAAATAAGTGGCTTCAGGTATATCAAACCATAAAACCATTAGATTTCCCGGGGTATTCGAATTTCATAAAATCTGCCCATGAATTTCCGTCTTTGGCTGATATTGGATTTGAAAAATCTACCATCAAGGTACAGCCATATACCTTAAATCAATTGGGAAATTATGACAAAAACAGAGATTTTCCTGAACAAGATGGGACCAGTTACTTAGGTCCCCATTTGCGATTTGGTACCGTAAGTGTGCGTCAAATCATTGCCAAACTAGGCACTCAGGATACCGTTTTTTTAAGCGAGCTAATTTGGCGAGAGTTCTTTATGCAAATCTTATTTCATTTTCCTAAAGTGGTTACCCGAAACTTTAAGCAGAAATACGATAATGTATCTTGGAGAAATAATCCTGAAGAAATTGAGAAATGGAAGCGGGGCCAAACGGGTTACCCAATGGTAGATGCCGGAATGCGCCAATTAAACGCCACGGGTTATATGCATAATAGAGTGCGTATGGTTACTGCAGGATTTTTATGCAAACATGTATTAACGGATTGGCGCTTAGGAGAAGCCTATTTTGCTGAAAAGTTATTAGATTATGATTTGGCCTCTAATAATGGGAACTGGCAATGGGCGGCAGGTACGGGGTGTGATGCGGCTCCCTATTTTCGGATTTTTAATCCCATTGAACAACTCAAAAAGTTCGATAAAAACTGGAGTTACGTAAAAAAATGGGTGCCCGAGGTAGAGACCGAAGCGTATCCAGAACCAATGGTAGATCATAAAATGGCTCGTGAACGCGCGTTAGATGCGTATAAAAAAGGATTGGGTAACTAATCCAAGCATTTGCTCCTAGTGTCGTGTGTTGAACACATTAATATTTCGAAGTCGTCTACTTTAGAGTTGAAATGCAACATTTTTAATTATGAAGTTAATACCAAACCTTTCTCTAATTATTTTATTAATTTTCACTGGATGGGCTACCAACCTTAGTGCGCAGGGGTGCAGTGATGCTGGATTTTGCACCATTGATGGCTTAAAACCCCAGGGTAGTGATAGTACTTCAAGTATTAAAACCCAGATTAAAATTGGTGTTTTTATTGGAAAGGCAGATCACGCCATTTTTGCTTCAGGAGCATATGTTGAATTTAATAAACAAGTCAATGATAAGTTAGGCTTTGATTTGAAATTGACCTCTTTAGCGCAATCGGGAAACGGAATTTCTACCTTCGGAGTATCGGATGTGTATGCCAATTTGAAATATAAACTTACCCACTCATTTACGGGGGTGGTGGGAATTAAAATTCCCTTAATGCGGGCCAACAAATCTCTTGATGGTTTACCCTTGCCCATGGATTATCAAGCCAGTTTAGGCACTTTTGACTTGGTGGTTGGATTAGGATACAAATGGAAAGGGATTGAGTTAGTGGCAGCTTGGCAGCAACCATTAACCCAGAATGATAACCAGTTTTTCTCTTCGGTTTACCCTGAGGAATCCGAACTTCGTAGGTTTCAATCTACGCATAAATTTCAAAGAAAAGGGGATGTGTTGTTGCGGTTATCCTATCCCATCAAATTGGGAGAGAAATGGAAATTCACCCCAAGTATTTTACCTATATACCATTTAGGAAATGACCTATTTACGGATGAATTAGATGTAGAACGAGAAATAGAAGGTTCAGAAGGGTTAACCTTAAATGGCAATCTCTATTTGGATTACCAACTGAATGCAAAAAACAGTTTGCAATTAAATACTGGAAGCCCTTTTATTGTTAGAGATGAGAGACCTGATGGGTTAACGAGGAGCTATATAATAACGTTAGAGTATAAGTTTAAATTTTGACGTTTAAAAAATTACCCGAAGCCCTGATTTTTAAATCCATGTAAATTGTATTATTGAAAAAAATAATACACTCCTCATGACAGCTAGGAAAATCATTAGAAGAATATTTAAAAGAGCTATTGTATTAGTCCCTATGGCATATTTCTACTGGCCAGCCGTGGCTACTTTTATGGCTACTGGAATTTATGATGTATTAAGACATCATAAAAAGGATAAAGCCTTCATTTTTAAGCAATATTTTTTTGAAAATGGAACTTTGACTTGGTTATTTAGTCCCTTAAATACCTTGATTGATATTATAAGTTTACCTTTTATCAATAAGCAGATTTATAAGTTGGAAGACTTGCCTAAAAGACATCAAGAAGAGGTGAGAACTATTTTGAATGAGGTGCCAAAGAAGCAGTTAAATGATATTTTGGATGAACTAAATGATTCTTCAGAGAGATCTATGTTGTTTTACAAATGGTATGGTTATAATGTAGATAATAGCTATCCTGTTGAGTTATTTCATAGAAAGTTCAAAACGGTTAAAACGATTGGTATTTCGAGTTTTAATGCGCACGCATCCACTAGTGAACATTTTGGTTGGTTAAGGGCCGGAATTCGAGTATTAATCAATATTGATGAGGCCGTACAGGGGGAAGCTTATTTGGAAGTTAATGATCAAACCCATTCTTGGAAAGATGATGGACCATTATTCATTTTTGATGATACCGTATTACATCAATCCTTTAATAAGTCGAATAAGCGTAGAAACAACTTGTTTATTGACATAGCGCGTCCAACTCCATTCCCGTTTTTAATTAACGGTTTATTTGGCATTTTTGGATTCATTTCTACCAGTGTTTCGTTCTTTAGAAACCTATCCAATTGGAAGGTTGTGAAATAGTAAAGAATTCTAAGATATGGAGAAGGGAAGCAGTACGTTGTTTCCCTTTTTTTATGTCTTGAATTTGGTTATTTCTTAAGACGGTAACCTAAGGTAAACTCAATCCAGTCGGCCTGACCAAAATTTACCGCTCTTAGCGAAGTTCCAATAAACATGCCTTTATAAACTTCAAATCTACAGCCGGCACGTTGGTAAAAGAATGGAGTTGGATCATGTGTGGTACGGTAAAAATAAAAACCGGGTTGCAAAATCATAGAAAGTCGGCCAATACTTAACTCGTACGAAAGTAACACGGCTAATTTAGCCTGCTCACTAAATGGAGCTGGATAGGTGGCTCCTTTATCACCCACAACAATACTATGAGGAACATCAGATGGGTCGATGGTAAAATCAATCCCTCCTCCAATTTTTGAACGTTTAGATATTTGACGTTGGTAAAGTAAAACCAAATTCCATACAGGAAAACTCTTATCGCCAAACGTTGCTTTAGATACCGAATCGGTTCCGAAAACATTCAATTGTTTGGTTCCAAAGGCGGTGGCAACGGAATATTCGTTGCTAGGGGTAAATTCAGATAGTTTTCTGGGTGCAGGAATATCGTGTTTTTCGCTCAGCTGATACGTAATACCAATTCGAGGGTCTAAGAAGTTGATTCCGAAATTGGGTTGTTTTAAGTTTCCGTTACTGGCATGACTAAATCCAACGCTGCCTTCAATTCCCCAATGTTTCCCCAAGTTGTGATGGTAAAGCACTCCTAAATGGGCATAAATAGCCACTTTTCCGCCCATTAAATAATTGTATGGGTTGGTCACTTCATCGTAAGGATTCCATCCATAAGAAAAACCAAAATGAGTGGCGTAACTAAAATGGGCTTTTTCCCAACGCTTAATTGGGCCTTCTAACATTCCGTATACGGCTACTGGATTCCCAATTTCCCATGTTTGAGGAAACCATAGCGTTTGAATACCAAATCCGTATTTCGGGAAATTGTACAATTGATTCCATTCCTTATTCCCTTGAGTTTGAAAAAGAATTTCAGCGGATACGTTTCTACCATCCGTAATGGCCTCACCCGTTACGTTTTCAGATTTTACATAATCATGGGTAGGAATAACGTACATATTCGAATAACTACCTCTGAACGAAATTCTAGATTTGTTTTTTGAAATGGAGTCTGCTTCTTGTGCCAACAAGGAAAGAGTGCACAGAATAAGTGAAAAGATGGTGGAAAAAATTGCCTTAGCCATTGTTTAGTTTGAGGGGCGCTAAATTATGTTTCTACGGGAGGAAAAAAAACAACCACGGAGATCGATTTGTCAGAATTATTAAAAAGTTAGGAATTTATATATTTGATACTCGAATCAAATCAATCGCTATGAAAATTTTAAAATACCTATTTATCATCATTGCCGCTTTAGTTGCTTTATTTTTTGGTAATGGAATGTTTACCGAAAATGTGAGCTATGAAAATGAAGTTACCGTAAATAAATCGGCAGCAGAGGTATGGGCTATTATGGAAGATGACTCCAGAATTTCGGAATGGTTAACAGTAATTGATCGTATGGAATTGGTGAGCGGAGAAGCAGGTACTGTGGGAGCAGTGTCTAATATTTATGTTACTGAAAACGGAGAAGAAATGGTGATGCAAGAAACCATTACGGCCGTAACTCCTGAAGAGCGTATTGCCATGACTTTTACAATGGATTTCATGAATATGGAATATGAAATGGAATTAACGGAAATGGATGGTAAAACCAAAATCACATCTAGATCGGTAACCACCGGTAACAGTTTAGTAGCTAAATCTATTATTGCATTTATACCTAGTGTCATGCAAGCCCAAGAGCAGGAAAACTTAGGGAAACTAAAAGTGCTGGTGGATAACAACACCAAACCATATTAAGACCTGGCTATTAAATTCTCTTTTTCCGTTTATAAAAAATAAATAGAGTGCAGTTTGCATTTCTTTACTTTAGCTAAAATTTTAAACGCATGATTTTAATAGCCGTTTTAATCCCGTGGTTATCTTTTTTCTTAAGAGGTAAAATAGTATCGGGAATTTTATGTTTAATTCTTCAAGTCACTATTCTGGGTTGGTTACCGGCAGCTATTTGGGCGGTGGTATCACGCAGTAATGCGGTAAGCGAGAATAGAATTAAAAAAATGGAAAAGCGCATAATCAGAGAGCAACGCGCTTAAATCAACTTTAAATCATGAAATACAATAACCCAATTCTGATCTTACTATTAGCTGTCTTTTTGATGGTTGGATTTCAAAATAAGAAATCCATTAAAGGAACTTGGAGCTTAGTTAAGTTCTACGATGCTGAAAAGAAACTTACCATACATAAACCGAAGGAAGAAAAGTCCGTAGCTCCTTATATTACATTTGAGGATGACGAACTTACTGGAAAGGCTACCGGATTTACCATGTCTAATAGATTTACAGTAAATTATACAGCTTCTTCTACAAAGTTGAAATTTGATTCACTTCTAATTACCGAAGTTAACGAAATAGGCTGGGCAGAATCATTTGTTTACTTTATGTTTCGTCCTGCAACTTATCATTTTAAAGCGGATAGTTTAATTTTCAGCCATTCCGATGGAGATCAATTATTTTGGGTGTCGGTGAAGGAAGAAAACGAATGGGGATTATGAAGGCCATACAGCATATATCTTTATTATTCATTGGAGTTATTTGTTCCGCTTTTGCGACAAACAATTCTTTAGTCGGATCCTGGCAACTCGTAAAGATTTTTGATGTTAAAAATGAGATGGAATCCTTCCGTCCAGTTAATTATTCTTCGGAGCAATTGACTTTCCAATTTGAAGATAACGGAAGTAGAGGAATGTTATCCGGATATACCATTAGTAATAAGGTAACTGGAAAATATACTCTTTCTGATTCTACGATAACAGTAACCCAAATTGGTGGAACGAAGATTGTGGAGAACGGTTGGGGAAGTGAAATTTGGAGTCAACTCAAAGAAATGGAGTCTTTTCATTTTAAGAATGATTCACTAATTATTTCTACTCAAAATCATGAAATGGAATTGTATTTTATTTCTTCACATTTAAGTAAGTAGAAATTAGAGGGGTAAGGTTCTATTATTCGCCATTGTGGAAAATAAATTTTGAATGGAGAGCCTATTAATTGTTATCTTTCATAATTACCATTTTAAAGATCAATGAAGCCGCAAATACTATATGTTGATGATGAGCCCTTTAATTTGTTAATGTTCAAAGCAAATTTCAGAAAGGAGTTCGAAGTAATAACCGCACCTGATGGAATAGTGGGTTTAAACAAATTGGAGGTAAATCCTGAAATTTCTGTTGTGGTAAGCGATTTACACATGGCAAAAATGAACGGTATTGAGTTTGTTCAAATCGCTAAAAAGCAATATCCAGAAAAGAAATTCTTTATTCTTACAGGCTTTGAAATAACCGATAAAGTGAAGGAGGCGATGAAAACCAATTTAATTGTGAATCACCTTAGTAAACCTTATGATATTGAACGCATGTATCAAATCATTGTAGATTCCATAAAGAAATAATAAGACACCCTATTAATTCCAGACATTACATGACAAAACGCTCTAAAAAGGCATTTTTTCGGGTAGGGGATAGTTTAACGGTTTTTCCATTAACTAATGTGATTTCACCTCCTTTACCTTTTCTATAAAGCTTCACAGCGTTAATGTTAATCATATGTGATTTATGTACGCGAATAAAGTCGTAATCCGTTAATATCTCTTCATAAAACTTCAAGGTTCTACACACCGTTCGTTTGGTGCCGTTGCTTAAGTGTAAATCGGTTAAGTTATCATTGGCTTCACACCAAACAATGTCCTTTAAAATAACCACCTCAAATCCATCTAACATGGGCAATACCATTTTTTTGAGCTGCTTATTTTCAATGGCAAGATTTTCCAGTAAAATGGAAGAACTTTTAAGTGCTAGCTTTTGGCTAATTTCTGTTTCTACCTTGGCTACGGCCTCAATAAGTTGATCAATATTTAACGGTTTTAGTAGGTAATTACTGGCACTTAGATTTAGGGCCTCCAAGGCATATTTACTAAAAGCAGTAACAAAAATCACCTCGAATTCAAGTACCTCAAATTTTTCTAATAGATCAAACGCATTGCCAAAAGGCATTTCCACATCCAAAAATACCAGGTTCGGTTTCTTTTTTTGTATGAGTTCATATCCTTCGTTTACGTTACAGGCTTCACCCAATAGGTTAACAGACGGACAGTATTTGGCCAAGTAGTTTTTTAAGGTAATTCTACTGGCTTCTTCATCTTCAACAAGTATGGCGTTTATGTGATTCATATTTGTGGTTGAGGTATTAAAATGATCACTTTTGTCCCGGTTCCATCCGTATTTAAATCGGTAATTTGTACATCCACTTTTAGTTGATGTAAGGCATTAAATAACGTAACTCTTTCCTGAATATTTTTGAGTGCCGTACTGGAAGTCTTCCTTTGGTTTTTGGTTTTTATTTCTTGACTTTTTTCTCTTCCAATACCATCATCAATTACTTCAATCTGCAGATGTTCCTTCGCTTTTTGAAGCGATACTGTTAAATTTCCTTTGCTTTCTTTGTATCGAAGCCCGTGCCAAATAGCATTTTCTACATAAGGTTGAATAAGCATAGGGGGAATCACCCAATCATCTGTATCTAAATTAGGCGGAATTTCTAAGTGATAATCAAACTTATCTTTAAATCGAAAGTGTTCCAATTCTAGGTAAATTCTTAAAATATCCACTTCTTTGGTTAACGAAATAAACTCATGTTCTGAATTTTCCATAACCGTACGCATAAGGGTAGAGAATTCGGTTAAGAACCTATTTGCACTGCGTTCATCGCTTACCGAAATAAAGCTGTTCACTGAATTAAGGGCGTTAAAAATGAAGTGAGGATTCATCTGTGTTCGCAATGATCGTAGCGCTAATTTTTGATTGGCCACTCTGCGTTGTTGACTTACTTTAATTATATATACCAAAGCTATTAATACAATAATGGCAATTCCAGTAAGGAGATAAATAATGGTTTTTTGCGATTTTAAATTCTCCTCTTTTAACTCGCTTTGATGCATTAGAGACGAAATGGTGTTATCGGATATTTCTTTGTTTTTTCTTAAAATTTCTAACTGCAAGGTGTTTTCATATCCTTGTTTACCGAGTTGGTCTTCATCGATTTGCAATGACAGAAGTCTGGTGTTAATGGTGTCTGAAAGCTCTTCATAGTACTTTAAATACGTAAAGGCTTTGGCGGCATTTTTTGATTCAAGTTTGAAAGCCATTTCACGAATCACCGTTATTTCCTTCTTATCAATAAGGTTGTAAGAAATATTGGCAAAGTATTGGTCTAAAGATTTTTCGGTAGCTACGATATCCTTTTCTTGGTAATGCAATTGCGCTAATCGCAAATGTTCCATGCTATCATCTAATACGGATAAGGCTCGGTTTCTAAGATCTAGTTCTTCTTCAACCTTGTTTTGTTTACGAAGAGCTTGGGAAACCACTTCCTTGTTTTTAGAATAGGTATTGTAATTCTCAGAGGCACTTATTTCTTCATTTTCTGACATCAAGATGTCATCTATTCCTTGAACAGATTTGTTGTAATATTTTAATCCTAATTCCGTGTTGTCAATAGAAATATAACAAGCGGCCAATCGAGAGTAACATACCCGAATTTGAATTTCATCGTTTCTGGCTAGCTCCTCTTGTAATAGCTGTTCATATAAAGAAATTGCCTCCGTATAGTTTTCTTGTGCATATTCATTTCTAGCAATGGCATAATTAGTTTTACGAGCAGAGGATTTATTGTTTGCCCGCTTTTTATACACCTTATAGTTCTGATTCGCTTCTTGGTATCTTTGGAGTTGTGATAAGATTTCACCTTTGGTAAAATAGAATTCTTGCGGTTTTCCGGTGTTTTTGGTGACTTCGTATTTCTCAAGTTTACGGTCCTTATTTTTTAAGTAGTTTTCCTCCGCTAGATCAATAAAATGAAGCGCAAGTTGGGGTTGTTTTAATTCGGTGTAGGAAACTCCCATTAAATAGTAAGCCAATGACAAAGATGGCTGTAAATCTTCTTTAATGGCCAGCTTAATAATTCCATCTAGTTCCTTAATAGACTCTTCTGGGTGAGCGGAGAGGGTTTTCTCTATTTTATGTAGGGATTCCCGAGTATCTGAAGTCAATCGCGCTTTCCGTGCATACGGTCCGCCAGCAAAGACATGAAGTCCTGTTACAATTAATAAGAAACAAGTATTAATCCATTTTAACATGCCATAAAAGTAGCTTTTTTGATGAACCTGAGCTTAGGTAAAGTGTCTCCAATTGGGCCAAAACAGCGGTTTATAGGCTTCTTTTTACGCGATGCCTAGTTGGTTAGACGATTTCACTAAATGAAAAGTACCGTTCCCTAATTGTGCTTTTTTTTTCACTCTAATCCGATGAACCTTTGAGAAACAAATCAATACCAGAAATTATGAAAAATAGCATTAAAACAGTTACCCTAGGATTAATGATAGGGTTGATGGCTTGTGAATCGGATCAAACTAATCCACGGGTGGTAATTCAAAATCCAGAGGTTCCAGTTGCACAAGAGACGGTAGTAACCAAAAGAAGTAAAAAAATAAAACTCGCTCTTTTACTCGATACTTCTAGCAGTATGAGTGGCCTCATTGACCAAGCGAAAAATCAGTTGTGGAAAATTGTAAACCAGTTGGCCTTAGCAAAAGATGCGGATGGAGAAGATCCTGAAATTGAAATTGCACTATACCAATACGGCAATGATGGCTTGTCGGCAATGGATGGTTACGTGCAGCAAATAAGTGGTTTTACCTCGGAATTGGATGAGATTTCAGAACAATTATTTGCGCTATCTACCGATGGTGGTTCGGAGTATTGCGGAACTGTAATTGAGGATGCTATTCAAAACCTGGAATGGAGTGACCATGAAGGAGATTTACAAATCATTTTTATTGCAGGGAATGAATCATTTGGTCAGGGACCCAAAGCTTATGCGGAAGCATGTAGGCTTGCGGTAAATAAAAACGTAATTGTAAATACCATTTTTTGCGGAGACTTTCATGAAGGGGTAAGAATATCGTGGAATGATGGAGCGTTACACGGGCAAGGAAAATACATGAACATAGACCATGATGCTCAAATTGTGCATATAAAGTCGCCTTATGATGAAAAAATTATTGCATGTAATACCAAACTTAATGACACCTACATTCCTTACGGAAATAGGGGAAGAATAAAAAAGGAAAAGCAAATTACCCAAGATGAAAACGCCATGGAGCTTAGTAGTGCCAATGCAGCCAAAAGATACATGTCTAAAGGAAGTAAAGCGTATAAAAATAAAAGTTGGGACTTAGTAGATGCTGCAGAGCAAGAAAGCTTTGATATTGAAGAGGTTGATAAGTTGCCCGAGAATATGCGTAGCATGAATAAAGACCAGAAGCTGGCCTACATTGACAAACTAAAGGTAGAGCGCGAAACCATAAAAAGGGAAATTGCCGCTTTAAGTAAACAGAGGCGATTATATGTAGAAAATGAAAAAGCCAAAAGTGCTCAAGGAGACGCGCAATTAGATGATGTGATTGTTTTGGCCATAAAAGAGCAAGCCAATCAGAAGTCATATCATTTCGAATAGGTATGCGCATCGTAATTTTTCAAATCATTCTACTTTGGGGAGGCGTGTTAACCACTGCCTTTTCCCAAGAGAATGAGTTCAGTGGGAACTATCAAAATTCGCTAAACCGTATTCATCGTTTTCAAAATGCAAGTCAAACCACCAGTTCAGCATCTGCAGATTCTTTGTTTCAAATATTGGCTACCCATGTTTTTCCGGCATGGTACGGTACTCCTTGGGACTTTAACGGTATATCAAATACTCCAGGGCAAGGCGAAATTGCTTGTGGTTACTTTGTAAGCACCACCTTAAAACACGCAGGTTTTAATCTCAATAGATACAAATTAGCGCAGCAAGATTCGCGTACCATTACCACAGAAATATGTGGTAAAGAATTTACCCAAACCATTCATGACTTTGGTGACTTTATTAAATATTTAGATGCATTTCAGGATGGTTTTTTTGTAGTGGGTTTAGATAACCATGTAGGCTTCATTGTAATTGATGACTGGAGAGTACAGTTTGTCCATTCGGATTATATCTCTGGGCAGGTAATTGCAGAGAGGGCGGAATATTCGGAGGCCCTACGGTCTTCTAGTCAATTTGTGTTAGGGCAGATGAGCCAAAATGAGGTATTAATAGCCAAATGGCATCAAGAAACTCGAATTTTTAAATAATATGCATATGAAAAAGATATTTTGGTTGGTTACCGCTCTCCTCACTTTTGAATTAGCTGGTTTTAGTTGTGGAAATGAGTATGGAGTTACTTTAGATGGGAAAAGGGTCTATACTCGCTATCTGTACTTAACTCCAAGCATGAAAAGTTTCGATACTCCAAGAATTGAAGAAAAACTAGATCAACTTCAAAAGGAACTGAAAAGCGATCCCAATAATTTTAAATTAAAATCCGATATATCGGTAAACTTGATGAAGTTGGGGCGAGCGGATTCGGCATTACGAATTTTAAATCCCTTGTTGGGTCAATATCCAAATGAGTATCATCTGATGGCAAATTTGGGTACTGCCTACGAGTTAACCGGAAAGCTGGATAGCGCCTTGAAATATATTAAAATGGGGTATGCGACCAATCCCAAATCGCATTTGAGCAGTGAATGGGTGCATGTGAAAATTTTGGAGGCAAAAATTAAAAATAAGAGAGGTCCGGGATGGATTAGAGCTTATCCCATTATTGAGCCTCAATTTTTAATAAACAAAGTTGATACCCAAAACTTGAGGAAAAGTTTGAGAGAAGTAAACAATGAAGTGTTTTACCAAATTAGAACTCGTGCGCCTTTTACGCCTGCTCCAAATGCTGTACTGGCAAACATTTTAATATCCTTAGGCGATTTCAACAAGAAAGTTGGGACGTATGAAAACGCCCTATTGTCCTACGCATATGCTTTAGAGTTTCAAGGATCAACAACAATAAAAAGAAGAATAACAGAACGAATTAGAGTTTTAAATATGGAACATTTGAATACGAAGGCCTCCTATGAGTTTTCTCCAATGTTCCTTCGCTTAATGAATAGAAGCAAAGTAGATCCAGAGTTAATGTTGCTGGGTTTAGATGATTATGCCAATCAATTAGATTCTATACATACCGCTAATTGGAAAAATAAAGACTCGTTGCAATTGATAAAGGGAGAGTTAGATTCGGTTCGCCTACTTTATGAAAACTATCAAGTAAGTACCTTAGAAAAACAAAAAGTACACGAAGCAGCTGTTTCTAAACGAAACATTTATCTAATTGCGGCATTAATACTCGTTTTGGTTAGTATTGCTTTTGCGGTTGTGGTTTTTAAAAAAAGAAAAAATGAGGATTAGTTTGTTTACATCATTGATGGTGTTTCTATTCGGTATAGGGCATATATGCCTTGCTCAAAGCGACTCGAAAACCAGTATTTGGGAACAAAAGGCAGTTTCTGCGCTTAAATATTGTAAAGAAAATGGAATGAATACCGATCAGTGCATTTTGGTGGATATGAGTATACATTCGGGTAAATACCGGTTAGCAGTTTACGATTTTAACGAAAAACGCATTTTGAATACTGGAATCTGTAGTCATGGAAGTTGTGATGGAGGAGGTAGATCAGGATCCTATGAAACCCCAATTTTTAGTAATACTCCAGAAAGTTATTGCAGTTCTAAAGGAAAGTATAAAATTGGGAAAAGAGGATATAGTAACTATGGAATCCACATTAATTACAAGCTCCATGGGCTAGAGAAAACCAATGCCAATGCGTACAAAAGAATAATCGTACTGCATTCCTGGAGTGAAGTACCCGATTCGGAAATCTACCCAGAATACGCTCCAACCAGTTGGGGATGCCCGATGGTTTCAAATGCGATGATGAAATGGTTGGATGAGTTGCTCCAAAACAACGATACTCCCATGTTATTATGGATTTATGAATAATTGAGCAAGGATGCCTATCAAACTACCCGCTTAAGTTGTAGCGGGTAATTTGTGGGTAATTCCGGTAAATAGCTTCTAATTTCTATCCACCATCTTGGCTTAAATCATTATTTTGAGCTCCGTTTTTTATGCTCTTCTAATGGCCAATTCTTTAAACAATATTGTTTCCTATTTTCATGATTGTTATCGTTCAGATAACAGAGATCAGGTGATAAATGATTTCTTGAAACCCAAGATTGAAAACAAAATTTACATCGAAGGGCGAGAAGAATTACTTACAGGAGAACATCCTATCATTCCTATCAATAGCGATAAGGCCCATAAAATTGTAAAGAAACTGGAAGTCTTCCAAAAGGAAAAGGAATTACTATATGGGGTTTTCTTCGTTGGTGGACATTATATAGACTTTAAAGGAGATACCCAACAACTGTGTGCGCCCTTATTTTTGTTTCCAGCCGAAATTGAAATCAAAGATGAGTTTCATTATTTGTCTATTCAACATCAAGAAAGAAGAATTAACTATCCGTTAATTCAAATGCTCAGTAAAGAGTCGGAAGGTGATATTTTGGAAGATCCATTATTCAAACAAATTCCCAAAGGGTTTATTGAGTTTGGGCAAATGTCGGTTTTGGTTAAGTTATGCAAAAAGTATTTTCCAGGGCTGAGTACTGAGAACGCATACCATTTCCCTGATAATTTTAGCGTAAAAAATGTACGTCAGAAAATAAAGGAAATGAACGTTGAAGATATCACTTCAACTGTTTTGATTCCCACCAGTATGCTGGGTATCGTATCTAAATCGGTGCAAACCCGTGGAGTACTCAATGAATTGAGCCAATTAGCTAAGTCCAATGAATTCTCAAATCCATTAAAAGCTTTATTGACCAACCAAGGTGTAATACCCCGAACTATGGTGGACGCATCTCTAAAGTTACCCATGGTTTTAAGTGACGCTCAAAAGGCATTAATAAAATCTAGTAAGGAACAACCCTTAACCTTGATTGTAGGCCCACCTGGAACTGGAAAATCTTTTACCATTGGAGCTATTGCCATTGATCATATGACTCGGGGTGAATCCGTATTAATTGCTTCAAGAACCAATGAGGCCGTAGATGTAATTGCCGATAAAATTGAAGGCCAATTGGGAGTAGATAAATGTGTTGTTCGAGGGGGAAGAAGAAGAGCGTATACCACACCCTTAAACAAGCATCTTAGAGCTCTTCTAACACGCGTGCATCCTATGCGCTATATGCTTAAGGAGTTTGAATTGAGTACCAAACTCAACCTTTGGAAAATTGATAAAACCATTTGGGATTTAGACATTTCTATTTTTCAAAGCCTTCAAAAGATTAATGAATTAGAAAACCTGTTTTCAATAGAGATCGAAAATGAAATTAATTGGGGAAGGGACCTGGCTAATGAGAATCCAAGTTTATGGATTCGCTTAAAAAAGAAATACTTAAAAATCCGGAACAATTACCAAAAACCGATTTGGGAAATCAGCGAACAATTGCAAAACCTAGATGACCTAGTTCATGCCAAAATGTTAAGAGGTATTAAGCTAAAGTTCGTGCAACAGGTGGTACGAATTATTAAAGATGATTGGCAGGAAATAAAGAACTTCTACGAAGCTCTAAAGCTTAAAAGTGATACGGATAAATTGAAGGCTTTTGAAGAAATTAATTTCCAAAAAGTGTTTAAAGCGTTTCCTATTTGGATGACCAATTTGGCTGAGGTAAAGGATGTTTTACCCTTTGAAAAAGAAATGTTTGATGTGGTGATCATTGATGAGGCTACACAATGTGATATTGCCAGTTGTTTACCTTTAATGCAACGTGCCAAACGTGTTGTTTTTGCAGGTGATCCCAATCAATTAAGACATGTTTCTTTTCTATCAAGAAGCATGCAGGCTATGTTGCAGGCCAAGTTTCAACTTACTGGAAAAGTAACCGCCAAACTAAATTACAGAGATCAAAGTATCTTAGATATAGCCATGGGAGCTCTTCAATCCAGTGAGCAAGTGGCCATGTTAGATGAACATTACCGTAGCGTAACTCCAATTATAGCCTTTAGCAACCACCAGTTTTACGACAATGCATTGCGGGTAATGAACTGTCTCTTATACACATCTCCGAGCCCACGAGACTC
>CAJXPI010000033.1 GCA_913057875.1 uncultured Flavobacteriales bacterium | reverse complement strand
GAATATACAATTTTTGTATCCTGCATTTCTTTAGGAATCAACTCAGCTCTTTTTAATCCAGCAATTGCTCCAGATTTGGACCCGAATTCACGTTTAAACCTATTCATCCATTTAGGAAGATATACGGTGTTTTTATCTAAATCATACACCACGAAAGTGGTTAGAAATAACTTACCGGTTTCATTTAGCTGCACATCCATGTTTTCGGGTTCGTAATAGGTCACTGCATTGGCAATAGTTTCATGACTATCAATAGCCAATAACACTCTTCCATCAGGATAACTAATACGCAATTCCTTTTCCCATTTCGAGGTGAAAATTCTTTTTCCACCCGTCATTTTACTCTTTGAATGAAGTAGGATTTTGTATAAAATGTCATTTAAACTAAAAACACGATTGGCAACCGTAATTACCTTTTGGTTTCTACATCCTTTTTCGCACTCTCCATTTTCGGTCAATAGTTTTTGACTGTAAACAATGTATACATTCGCCCAGAAGGCCTGCTTACGAAGGTCACTATTTAGTTGACTCGTTAAAGTTTCGAATGAAACGTTGGCTAGTTGCGTTTCTAGTTCATCAACAGGCTGATTCATTTTGAAACTCGTCATAATGTCTTGAGAAAGCTCAATGACTTTTACATCTTGGGCACGGCTGTTAAAAGCCATAGCCATAAATAGAAGTACAGAAGTTATAAGTGTTCGCATAGTATTTTATTTAGAATGGTCCACCACAAGGTTGCCATTCAGTATTACTTTATTTACTGGATTTACTCCAAAATAATAAGGAATAAACGCTTTAGAATTCATTTTATTGGTAACGATCAAATTGGCTTTTTTCCCCTTAGAAATACTTCCTAGTTGATTGCTTAGTCCCATCGCATATGCCCCATTAATGGTCGAAGCAGTAATGGCTTCTTGAGGAGTCATTTTCATTTTGATACATGCGGTTGACACCACAAAGTTCATATTCCCAGATGGAGTAGAACCCGGATTAAAGTCGGTAGCTAAAGCCACCGGAATATCTTTTGCCATGATTTCTTTAGCTGGCCCGTAAGGAATACTCAAAAAGTAAGAACATGATGGTAATAGCGTTGGAATGGTTTTTCCATTTTCTAGAAAAGCATAATCCTGGTCATCCATTACTTCAAGATGATCTACAGACAAAGCATCGTATTTTACACTGGCTTCAATTCCGCCAATACTGTTAAATTGGTTAACGTGTGTTTTAGGAATTAATCCGTGCGCTACACCAGCAGCTAAAACTCTATGGGTGTGTTCTACGGTGAAATAACCTTTCTCACAAAAGATGTCAATATATTCGGCTAAACCCTCTTTGGCAATTGCAGGAATCATTTCGTTCACCACTAAATCAATATAGCCATCTGGGTTGTCCTTAAATTTAGCAGGAAACGCGTGTGCACCTAGGAATGTGCTTTTAATGGTAATGGGATGGTTTTGTTTCAATTTGGCAATTACCCGAAGCATTTTGATTTCGGTTTCCACGGTTAGTCCGTAGCCACTTTTAATTTCAACCGCTCCCGTACCTAATTCCATGATTTCATTTAATCTCTGGAAGGCATCTGCATATAGTTCCTCTTCACTAGCGGTTGCCATTCGTTTAGCCGAATTTAAAATTCCACCCCCACGGTTGGCAATTTCTTCGTAGGATAAACCGTTAATTCGGTCTTCAAATTCTTGTGAACGATCTCCTGCATACACTAAATGGGTATGAGAATCACACCACGCAGGAAGTACTATTTTTCCAGTCGCATCAATTTCTGAATCGAAACCGGTTGACGGAGCATTTTCCATAGACCCAAAATCATCAATCACGCCATTTTTAATGCTTACAAAAGCATTTTCCAACGAAGGGGAGGCATCCATTTTTTTACCAGAAATAACCAATGAGTTATCGGTGTTTACCTGTAAAAGCGACTGAATGTTTTTAATAATAATATTACTCATGAGATTTCTTAAAAACTAAATGATATAAGTGTAAAAGAATTAATCCGCCATTAAATAATATCACTGGATATGCCGTTTTTAGCATGAATCCATAAATCACAAAAAGGAAAGCACCCATCATATTGATGAGTCTAATTTTTTTGACGTCCTTATACAAAAACGAAATAAAAACAACCACTGAGGCCAGGTATCCAACCCAATCTGTCCATGTGATTCCCATAGTTATTATTTGGTAATTAATTCAAAGAACGAAAGTACCACAATTCACTGGTAAATTCTCTCAGAAATTTATTGAAATCCGTTCCTTTTTTGATATGAAAATTCCACATAAAAATTATTTTTAGGGTATGAAAAGAGCATTGGTTATTTCAGGGGGTGGAGCCAAAGGAGCATGGGCTGGAGGAGTAGCTGAATACTTAATAAAAGAACGGGGTTACGACTATTCTTTAGGGGTAGGTTCTTCTACTGGAAGTATTCTTTTACCGCACTTGGTATTAGGTGAAGTAGACATCATTAAACACATTTACACCCACGTTCGAACCAAAGATATTTTCACTAATAATCCTTTTACCATTTCAAAAAAGGATGGAGAGTTCATTGTTAAATTGAATCACTTTAACATTGTCAAATCTTTTTTGGGTAGCGTTCCTACATTTGGTGATAGTCATAAGCTACTTAAAATGTTGAGGCGTAATTTAACTTTGGAACAGTATCAAAAAATTCAAGAGTTAAATAAAGAGGTAATCGTAACGGTAAGTAATTTAACTACCCAGAATATTGAGTTTAAATCGTCTAAAAAAGAAAAGTACGCTGATTTTGTGGATTGGATTTGGGGGTCGGCCAACTATGTGCCTTTTATGAGTATTCTAAATAAAAATGGCTTTGAATATGCGGATGGGGGTTTTGCGACTATTTTACCCATTCATGCAGCCATTGATTTTGGTGATATTGATGAGGTAGACGTTATTGTATTAAGTCCGAAATACCAAGATAGAAGACTCCCCAAATCAACCAACGCATTTCAAACTCTTTCCAAGGTATTTGATATTTCCATGAATCATAGTTTTAACAAAGATCTAATGCTCGGTGTTCTAAGAGGCTTAAAGGAGAAGACGAATGTGAATATATACTATACGCCCAATTTATTAACGGAGTACCCATTAGTTTTTGACCCTCCAACCATGCGCAACTGGTGGGAGCTGGGGTATGAATTTGCCAAGAATAATAAGCCCGAAAAGTTTTGTCACAAGGAGGAGGGGTGTTAGTTATTTACCCTGTCCTTTTAGAACGATGAGAACCGTGTAAATTAGAATTTTTAAATCTACCAATAACGACATATTTTCTATGTATAGGATGTCATAGTTTAACCTACGAACCATTTCATCTACGTTTTCAGCATAGCCATATTTTACCTGGCCCCAACTAGTAATTCCTGGTTTTACTTTTTGTAGGTGCGAGTATTGAGGTGCTTTTTCTTTAATCAAATTAATGTAAAACAGTCTTTCGGGTCTTGGTCCCACAATAGACATATCTCCCTTTAATACGTTATAAAATTGTGGTATTTCATCTAAACGAGATTTGCGAAGGAATCGACCAAATGGAGTAATACGTGGATCATGGTCACTGGAAAGCATCGGAACATTTTTTTCCGCATTAATAAACATAGATCGGAATTTATAAATTTGGAATGGCTTTCCATGGATTCCAATACGCTCTTGAGAATAGATGACTGGACCTTTTGATCCAAATTTCACAATCAACCCAATGATAAAATACAATGGGAAAAATACAGTTAGTACAAACAGAGACACTAAAAAGTCAAAGGCTCGTTTTAATGATTGTTGCCACGAAGGCATAATTTCCTTACTGATATCAATTAAAGGAGCCCCAAAAATGGACGACATTTTAACTTGTCCGGTAAGGATAGTATACATATCTGGAATGATTTTAATGTCAATGAATTCCTCATCCAATACCGATATTATTTCTTCAATTTTATGATGTTCTGATGGTTCAATGGCAATAATAACTTCTTCAATGTGATTGTTTTGAATGATTTGATGTACATCACGCAAGTGTCCCAGATGGGTTACCTTTCCTTGAAGTAAATGTGCTTGACTACCATTCACGTTAATGAACCCTTTGATTAAAAAGCCACTTGATTTCTTTGCTTCCTCCAACTCATTAAACAGTTTCAGTGCATTTTCATTGCCACCAACAATCAGTGTGTTAAACCCAATTTCGCGATTATGAATTTTATGAACCGTTCTACTTACTAAGAAAAAGCGAAGAATAAACGTGGAGAAGAATTGAACTGATAACAAAGTGAAGAAGGAGGTGTAGTAGCTTTTGTACGTTGGAATTTCATCATCTAATATAATTATGAAAAACAAAAATATGACTCCAATTAATGTTTGAATAAGGGTAATGGATAACTCATATAAACGTGATTTTTTAAATGGGTTTTGGTAATAACCGGTAACAAAATAAAAGAGGACCCAGAACAAGGGAATTAAGAATAATCCTAAATAAAACTGGTTGTCAAATGTGACCGGAATGGGTTCGTCAAATTTTAATGGCTCCAAATATTTCTTCCGGAATACAAAAAATACCACCCACGTAAAAGAAGCTGCTAACCAATCGGTAAACAAATATTTTAGTAGTTCTGTCCGTTTATTTAAACTCACTATTGGGCGTTTACAACCTTAACATTATCTAAGTATATTAGTCCTTCTGGATTCTCACTGGTATAGTAAGCAGTAAAACTAAAGCCAAATCCACTGGCGGTTTCTTTTCCTAGAAAATAATCGGTTAAATCTACGTATACATGTTTCCATTGCAATACACCTTCTTCATCTGCGGTAGATCTTAGGGTAATAATTCTAGATTCGGTAATTCCTAAGCCTGGTTCTTGAACCAGAGCGCCAACAGTAAATTCTTGATTGCATTTATAATCAATTTCTAAGTAAATAGGAGTTCCAGATTCGGTAGGGACTTGGAAAAGACTTTTATTGTAAGCTTTAAAACCTGGTTCCGAACTGGTCATGACCACTTTTCCAACGTAACGATCTATATAGTCAGGTTCATTTTCTACTTTGGTTCTGTCTATGCCAACATCACTCACCGTACTGGTGTCTATTTTTAAAACAGCATCTTCAAAACTTTCGTAAAATGATATTCCGGTATTTGTCCAATATCTTACTACGGGTTCAATTGTAGTTGTGTCTAATGGACTTAACTCAATATCACTGTTCCAGGGCTGGTAATATGCATAAAACTCGCGAGTCGCAGATATTCCATTTAGTTTGATACCTCCCCTAATCGTAACACTTTGAGCTCCCTCTGCAGTAATGGCAATAGTTGCTGGTAATTCAAATACACCTAAAAGGTTATCATTATTGTATACCCAAGCATCGGTAATTGCGGTTCCTCCATTTCCTAAAGTACTTATGTTGTCGTAATTAAAACCTATTTCCTCAATATGCAAATAAGTAGGCGTAGCTTCCCTCTTTCCTTCACAAGAAAAAACAAATGGTAATAGAAGTATACCGAGTATGAATTTATTCATCCTATTTTAATAATAACCCACAAATATAGTGTTCTTGTAACGTTGTATTTATTTGGAAATTGTGGAATTTCAGGAAATAAAATGAACATTTTTTTTATTTGAATTAAGTTATTGACATCGAGGTTGTTATTTGGGGAAATAAATGATGTTAAAGAATGTGATGACTTTGGTATGCAATCTTTTTTTTGCGATCAAAAGCTTGATTCAGGTATCCATAAGAAATAGTTCAAACAATCCTTTAAATTGTCTTTTTTGGACAAAAAAATCTGTTTAATATTGGCTTCTTGAAAATCGAAAATTGCTAAAGAAAATGCTGAGAGAAGATACCATGAAAATGAAAGGTGCCAGAAGAAAAATGGTACTAGAGGTTAAGGAGTTGTTAGCCCAAGTAGGAGTGGAAAATCAAAGCGTTATGGAAGCCTTAATGGCTGTGCCGCGACACCAGTTTTTTGAAAGTGCTTTTGATATTAATTTCACCTATCAAAACAATGCCTTTTCAATTGGGGCTGGTCAAACCATTTCTCAGCCCTATATAGTAGCGTTACAAACCCATTTATTGGATCTTAAAAAAAGAGATAAGGTACTAGAGATTGGAACTGGATCAGGTTATCAAGCGGCCGTTTTGTTAGAGAAAGGTGCACGCTTGTATACCATTGAACGACAAAAACAATTGTACAATAAAACAAGTAAGCTTTTACCGCAGATGGGGTATAATCCTAATTTCTTTTACGGGGATGGCTATAAAGGTAAACCTGAGTTTGCACCATTTGATAAGATAATTATCACGGCTGGAGCACCATTTGTTCCTCCTTTGCTTATCGAGCAATTAAAAGTGGGTGGTGTTTTGGTAATTCCAATTGGTGAAACAGAAGAGCAAACGATGTACAGAATAACCAAAATTTCGGAAACAGAGACACGTACAGAAAATTGCGGTCCCTGCAGTTTTGTCCCCATGTTGCCCAATGTAGAAAGGTAGTTTTTTTTGTTAACCTGTTGTACATAAGGTGTTTGTATTGCTGCTTTTAAATTCTTGACTTTTGGCACAAGTATTGTAAATTTGAGAAAAACTAAAACTAAACAATGTTATGAAAAATCTATTTTCCGGCATGTTCGTTTCTACGGTCATGTTATTTAGTCCTGTTTTAACCCAAGCCCAATTAAAATGTTACAGTTTGAAAGCTCCCGAAAAGACGATTGAGGGCATGCATAAGCTGGCGATTTTAAATTTTGAAAACCGTAAAGATGTGAACTGGCGGTATTATTCTACTACCAATGATTATGGGGGACAATTAGTAGATTATATGACTGCTAAATTGTTAGAGGAACACCGAGGCGTATACGCTCGAGGAGAAAACTACATGGAGCGGTATAAAACCAACGTTTATACGGTAGTAGAACGTGGTGAGTTAGACAAAATCATGCAAGAGCAAAGCCTAGGTGCTAGCGGAGCGGTTTCAGATGGTGATGCTGCTGAAGTAGGTAAGCTACTCGGGTTAGATGTTATTATTTCTGGCGGATATACCACAGATGTAAAATCGAGTTCAAAAACGAATTCGAATACCAATCAAAAAACAGGAAAGACTACTTATACGCATAGTGCTACTAAAACAGTGAATGTGGAAGTAACTATGAAAATCATTTCGGTGGAGACTGGGCAGATTCTAAGTATGACAACCAAAAACAAAACCATTCCTAAATCAGCAAGTAGCAGCAAAAGCAAAAGTGACGCGTATAACAAATTACCTTCTGATCAGGTTGCCATCAGTGATGCAATGAAGGCTATTTCAATGGATTTGGTATCTTATTTTACGCCAACCTTTGTGTATCAAGGATTAGATGTTGAAAAACCAAAATCAAAGGATTACAAAGCAGATTTCAAGGAAGCAAGAGCTAAAGTAAAAGAGAAAGATTTATCTGCGGCTTTTGCTATTGTGAAAAATGTATACGATTCTGACCCTTATGATGCGGCTATGGCTCATAATATGGGAGTGCTATATGAGGCAGTTGGAAACTATAAGCAAGCTATCCAGTACCATGAAAATGCCTATCAATTAGATGACAGTAAAGCGCATAAAAAAGCGTTAGAAAGAACGATGAACAGTAAAGAAGCGTTAGATGAACTTGGTAAAATGGGCGTAGAAATCACTCCTTACGTATTTGATGAATCTGCGGGAGCTAAACTGAACATGGAAATGGTCACTACGGCTGGTAAAAAGAAGGACAGAGTTACTGCTTATACGGAGGCTAATAAAGGATCTGATGTTGCTGCAAAAGTTCCTGGTGATACGGAATTTGAAGTTTTAGGTCGCGAAGGTAGTTTTGTGAAAGTGAAACTCTTAGGTGGAAAAGAAGGATGGATCAGCAAAACTGATTTAGACAAATAATATACTATGAAGAATCTCATACTTTTTACTTTATTTTTTACATCTATAACTGGATGGGCCCAGATGCCTGAATGGGTTTCTAAAGATTTTAGAAACTCTAATTATCCGGAGCGTTCTTTTTTGACGGGTTACGTTGAAATTAACGACATCAATAAAAAATACATTGATGAGGAAATGCAACAAGTGGTAGATGCAGCAAAGTCGCAGCTCACTCAAAGTGTAAGAGTTCAAGTAAAAAGTGTGAGTACTTCTAATGTGACCGATTTCAATGGTCAAGTTGATGATTATTTTAATCAGAAAACCACTGCAAGTTCTGATTTACAATTAATCGGATTGCAAACAGATTCTTATTACGATAAGAAGTCGAAAAAAGGGTATGGTTTTGCCTATGTAAATAAAAACCGCATGGTTGAATATTACCGTTCGGAAATCGGGAAGCAAGTTTCTGAAATTACAAATATCATTGACCTTTCAAAAGGACTACAAACCCAAGGAGACCTAAAAAAAGCATATAAAAAAGGGCTAGAGGCATTCAATAAATTCTTTGTTATTGACGAATCTCAAAAAATATTAATGGCTATAGGAGCCAATACCAGTTTAGATACACGCGTTGATCAAGTGAGTGAGTTAAATGCTTCTTATTCTGAATTAATGAACGGCTTGGTAACTGATAGAAGAATGACTCTTGATGATGCTGGATTTATTATGGCTACTGGATTATTGAAATCCCAAGGTGATCAACATAAAGATATTGGACTACATGAGTTTACCTATGAACAAACAGGTTTTGGCTCAGACTTTTCATCAAAATTGAATGAGGTTTTAAAACAATCACTACCATCAGAAGCTGAGGTGGTTGGCTATAGCATACAAGGGGTGTACTTAAAAGAAGGTAGCAACTTGGTATTGAAGGGAAAACTAGTGGACGCTTCTTCGCAAAAGGTGATCGGAAGAAATATGGTTCAAATTACTCAAGGAGAGTTAATGATGAACAATGTTTCAATGGTTCCTGCTGATATTCAAAACCTAGAGCAATTAGTAAATATGCAATTTGTGAGTCAAACTACTGGTGCCAAGGGTAAGGCAGGTCTAGGGTTAGATAAAGATTTGGTGGCATTGGTTACTGTTAACGGAAACCCTGCTGGAGGAATACCGGTAAAGTTTTTCAATAATAATGGAGAGACCGTTTATTGTTCTACTATTTCAGACGTACATGGATTGGCATCTTGTAAAGTGAAGAAGATTAGCGGTGCGTATAAAAATCAAGTATTGAAAGCGTCTATTGATATGGCGAAATATGTGAGTAACGATTCGAGTAAATATGTAACAGATTACCTAAGAAATAAAACGCTTCCTGAATCTTCTTTCAAAGTTCAGGTGATGCCAAGTACTATTTATGTAAAATCAGAAGAAAACAACTTTGGAGAGTCGCTGGATGTGAAATTAATTGAGCCTAAACTAAAACAAAGTTTATCTGGAGAAGGATTTGATTTTGATGAGGTGGGCGACCATTCAGATTACATTATTAGCATTCGCGCAGCTAGCCGAAAAGGCGGATATGTTGGTGGTGTATATTTTGCGTATGTAGATGTTTCCATTTCCGTTTACGATAACAATCAGGGTAGGGAAATATACAAAGAGAGTATCAACAACGTGAAAGGCGGTGGTGGTACCTTTGAGCAAGCGGGTGGAAAAGCCTATTATAAAGCTTCGGATATGGCGCAAAAGCAAATTGAAGATTTACTTGTAGATTAGTATTCGATCCGTACTCTTCCTATCCAATCCTTACCCGAAATCCATACTGTATTTTTACTGGAAAACTGTGCCGATAAATAGTTTTTTGGATTCGGAAATGAAGTCCATTGACCCGTTTCAAAACTATAAATAGCCATGGTACTTTCTCCTCCTCGCGCTCTACCGGATAGGGTGAAAATATATTGTCCTTTTGTATCTGGAATCCAACGCGCGCAAGAAATGTAACCGTCATTTTGGGCGTTATTGAGTTTGTTCCATGTAGCGCCACCATCTTTAGTTAAAGCGACATTGGTACATGCTAGACTTACTGAATCCCAATCGCCACCTGCAGCAATTCCAGTACTTTTATTTAGAAAATCGACCGAATAAATTCCAGTCATTTGTCTGCCTGCAATAATGGGAGTGGCGCTAACCGACCAGTTTTTCCCTTGATCTGTAGTATAAAAAACACGGGCTTTATCCTTTCCTCCAGTTCCAATCCATGCAGAATTTCCTTGAATGGCAATATTGGTGTTACTGGCTGCATACGGATTTTCGTTATCTAAAGTAGGAGGGAGCTCATTACACTTTATCTTATTCCACGTATTCCCGCCATCGTTTGTAATGGCTATATGAAAACAGTTGTTTTGCGCATCGCCTAAAAGAATTCCGTTTTGGTCGTCCCAGAAGTTAACGGCATCAAAAAAGGCATTCGAATCTGCATCCATATACAATTGTTGCCAAGTACTTCCTTTGTTGGTTGATCTATAGACCCCAGCGGGCTTCATAATATTAACCAAATACACGTTTCCATTGGGTGTAATTTGTATAGAACGAATTTCTGGCTGGCTCCCTGGAATCCGCAAAGTATCAACTACCCAAGATTTACCATGGTCTTCGGTATAGCCCCAAACGCCTTTCGAGCCGGCAAACCAAACAGTAGAATCATTTACAGCTACTAAAGCTCTGATACTTACCTCTGGAAATTGGAATTCTTCTATTTGTAACTTTAGAGCGGTATAGGTAGGTTTTGAGTCGTTGCACGCACTGAAAATGAGTGTGGTAAAAAGACTAATAATTAGATGAAATCTCATGCTTCAAATTAAGCATTTTTCTACATAAATTGAGTAAATTGTGGCCGACTAAAAAAGCAGGTATTGGAGTTCTCTTCTTACATTATCGGAATCATTTTTATTGGCCTAGGTTTTTTGATAAAAGCCTTTCCTGGGTTGATTGCAGGGTACAACACCATGAGCGATGAAGAAAAGAAAAATATAGATGTAGAAGGATTGGGTACCTATGGTAGAAATTGTTTGGTGGGTATTGGACTTGCCATAATTATAGCCATTGGTGTGCTAAATCTTTTAGAACTTTCTTATTATGCCGAGTATGCTTTTTTTCCAATTGTATTGGTGGGAATGATTGCCATGATTGTGGGTTCACAGAAATATGATCACAATCCATAAAAGGATTAAAAATTGCCGAAAGGGGATTCTAAATATTAAAAATTAAATTCATAACAATGATTGACAAGAAATTTGATCCCGCTTCAGCGGTACAAGACGAACAGAACTTCGGAGAATTTGGAGGGGTAAACCCATCCATAACCGATAGTTCTACTTATACTTTTATGCAGGCAGAAAGTATGGAAGGAACTTTTGAAGGTGAAACCGAAGGTTGTTATTTGTACTCAAGACATTGGAATCCTACTAATAAGTATTTAGCAGATGCTTTAGCGCGTATGGAAGGAGCTGAGGCCGCGCAGGTGGTGGGTTCAGGTATGGCCGCTATTTCAAACGTAGCCATGCAAATTTGTGAATCGGGTGATCATATCGTTTCGTCTCAAACTATTTACGGAGGCACGTACTCGTTATTCCACTTCTACTTACCAAAATTTAATATCAATACAACCTTATTAGATATTACTGATTTGGCTGCCGTAGAGGCCGCGATAAAGCCGAATACAAAAATGATTTTCTGTGAGGTAATGAGTAATCCGTTATTGGAGATTGCTGACTTGAAAGCCTTATCAGAATTAGCGCATAAAAACGGAATTAAATTGGTGGTTGATAACACGTTTACCCCAATGATTTTTAGTCCGTTGAAATTTGGTGTGGATGTAGTGATTCATTCATTAACCAAATTTATTAATGGTTCTAGTGATACGGTTGCAGGTGTAATTTGTGGTACCGAAGAGTTTATTAACTCATTGATGGATTTAAATACGGGTTCAACTATGTTATTAGGTCCAACTATGGATGGGGTACGTTCTGCCAGTGTAATGAAGAATTTAAGAACGCTTCATATTCGTATGGTACAGCATAGTAAAAACGCCATGTACATTGCCGAAAACCTTAAAAAGGACGGAATGACTGTTCGTTATGGTGGTTTGTCTGATCATCCTTCACATGCGTTAATGAATGCGCAAATGAACGATGATTACGGTTACGGTGGAATGGTGTTAATTGATTGTAAGACCAAAGAAAATGCTTACAAATTGATGAATGCCATGCAAAAGGATAACGTGGGATATTTAGCGGTAAGTTTAGGTTTCTACAAAACTTTATTCAGTGCTCCTGGTAGCAGTACTTCTTCTGAAATTCCGGAAGAGGAGCAAGGAGATATGGGATTAAGTCCAGGTTTAATTAGAATGTCAGTAGGTTTAGATATGGATGTTGAAAGAACTTATGACACCATTAAAGTAAGATTGAAAGAGATTGGATTGATTTAATCTGATTCTATGAAATAGAGAAAGGTCATTCGGAAGAATGGCCTTTTTTATGCCTAGTATTTACTAGCCTTTAGCCTTTATAGGAATCCAAGTTTCTTCTTCCGAATCCGGATGATTGTTTTGATACTTTTCCCCCAAGGTTTCAAAGTGGGGACGGTTATCCAGTTCGTATTCTGAGCTAGGAATCCATTGACTATAAATGTACTGGAAAATGGTAGGATCAGCGCTTGAACCCTTATACTGAAAAACGGCATATAAACCTTTTTCTAATGTGAATGGTTTTAATCCTACCGGAATAGTATTAAAGTCGTTAACCTCCACCAAAGCCCATTTCTCAAATTTCACGGAAGGATTAAATTCTTTAAAGTAGTTGGAAGGATACACTTGTAGTGAAATTTTATCTTCGTTTACTCGATGCTTTATGCTCTTCATATAAGGCCCAAAAGTGGCCCAAAGTTGTCTGGTTTGGTTTTCCAGTAAGCTCATAGAAATACACATTCCTATTAGTATTTTCTCGTTCAAAGTTTCGATTCGTGGCTGCATAAAGAAATGGCTTGGAATCAATTTGGAAATTCATGAATACGAGAAAATGTTCGCGTAACTAAACTATCTGTTCCTCGCTGTGTGAGTCTGATTTGTTGCTCTTTGTAAGTAATGTCCCAGTTAGAATTGGGTAACTCAGAATCATTTGGAATAAATGAAACTCTTGGTCTATGCCCGTTTACATGATACACTCCGGTATAACGATTACTATCGGTTTCAATCACAAATCGTTTATCCCACCTAATAAAGAGGTAATCTTTCGGGCTTGGATTAGAGTTAAAATAGAAGCCATTTCCTTGAGCTTGATCTAGTTTCCATAAACCCAATATTTTATCTCCGTAGGTTTGAGGTAAAGTGTGGGTTCGTTCTAATTTCACATAGACTTCCAGGCCCTCTTCCATTCGCTTCCATGTCATTTTATCTGCATGAATAGACACACCAAATGGGGGGGTGCTGTCTGTTAATCCATTAGTGTTGTTAATTCGTAACTCATTCTGTTTTAAGCTCCAAGTTCCATGTGAATGTTGCATCCATCCGTTACCAGATTGTTGGCTTGAATCTGAGTTAAATCTCATCCATCTTGCGTTAGGAGTATTTTCTTCTTCACCTACCGAAACGGATTTCACAATCCATAATCCTTCAATAGAGGGTTTAGCATTACATCCTACCAAAACTAGAATTAATAGAAGAGTGGAATAATTTTTTATTTTCATCATAGACTCAATTGCAAATTTGTAGAACGCTTTAATCTTAAGTAACGATTCTAATCATTAATAACGAGTAAATGGAAACTCGAGTTGGGAAAGTAACTAAGGAGATTTTATGAAAGGAACTCCTGATCAATGATGTAAAATAATGGGGTTAATCTAAATAGCCATATTTATCTAAACCCAACTTGTACTTTTTATTTAACGCTGTGTTACTGGTAAGAAAATCTTTCTTTACATCCTTTTTAAAAGCATCAGTATAAAAGTTTTTGGAAGGTAATAACTTGGAAAATAAATACGGGTCAATTAGCGACTCAAATAAACTTCGAAATCTACGGGTGGTTATTTTATTGGAAAGTAAATTAGATTTTTTGTAATAATTATATGTAAAGTGATTAATGATTCGAAGTAGTTTAATAGACCAGAACGAAAGTGAAACATTCTTGCTCTTCTTTGTTTGCTGCAACTCAATGGGAGAGATAGCGCCCACAAAGGAGCGTAATCGTTCTAATACTTCCTCCTGATTTTCTTTTAATTCTTCTTGTAAAATGAGGTGTATGTTCTCTGTGCCGAATAGTTGAGCATATCGCTCAATCAACGCATAATAATCCAAATAGGACCATCTAAAGAAGTTGGGTTCTGTAATAAAGGAGTAGGGTTTTAAAATGCCTCCGATTTGAATGTGTTGACGGTAAATTGATTCTACCATTTTATCTTGTCTTCGAATAGTAAGAATAACCTTTTTAAAACCTACGTCTTTTAAACGCTGTGCAATTTCATAGTTGTAGGTTCCCGTTCCCATAGAGCCAACTAGTTCTTCTAAAGAGTAAAGCCCATTAGCTTGTATTTTAAATTGTTCTTTAACCCTAGAATTAAACCATAATGTATTTGAACTGTACAAGTCTTTAAACTGCTCAGCACAATTTTGGTAGTCCACATAGTTAACACCTTTAATAGTAGGAAATACTACATTTTGTAGGAACGTTGTTGCAGTTTTATGATAACCAATATGTACAATGCTCATGTGTTAATTTTATTACAGTTATTCAATGGGAATGGGCGAACCCTAGTGAGCCAAATCTAAGGTATTTTTAGGAAGTTGCGAGAAATAATCGGATTACTAATTAACCAGAAAAGAAAAGAGGGGTTCTTAGGTTTTTTGGTACATTCTACTTCTGTTTTTACGATAGGTTTTACATCCTTCATAAGGAGATTTGGATGCACACCTAATAAGAGGTAAACTAGGTTCTATTTTTTTTAGTGGTGCTTAGCATTATTACTGAAACATGGCTATTTCACTAAAGGGCAAATAAATAATTGGATTTTTGTAGGATACGTGAATTAATAATAGTCAAAAAAATAGTTGCGGTTTCTTTTGTTTATTATTTGTTCTTGACTAAAATATATGAGTCTACTAACCATCTGAGTTTAGCCGTATAAACGTTTTTATGGTATCGTTTTTCGTTGTATTGGTTTAAAAATCAAATTTTAACTGCACCAATAAAGGTTCTTTTCTTTCGGTATTTAGATTCCCAAAGGAAATACCTAATAATCGGACTGGGTTCACTAATTTCTCTTGAAGTAATAATTCTTTGATCACCGGAAAGAATTCACTTTTCTTCTGCATGAAGTTCTTGCTGGTTTTACTTCTTGTTTTTTGAGTGAAGTCGGAATATTTGATCTTTAAAGTGATCGTTTTTCCTTTGGCTTTAATCTGAATCATTCTTTGCTCTAGTTCATCCGCTATTTCGTCTAAACGCTCTAGCATAAAAATTTCAGAAGAAATATTATCGTTAAAGGTTTTTTCGGCAGCTACTGATTTTCGAATTCTATTGGGGTCTACAAAGCTAGTATGAATACCACGAACAATATTATAGTAGTGTGTTCCGGATTTTCCGAATAGCCTTACAAGTTCCTGAAGCGTTTTTTTCTTTAAATCGTTACCTACAAAAATTCCTAGACGGTACATTTTTTCTGCCGTAACTTTACCTACACCGTAAAATTTGTCAATGGGAAGTTCTTCTAAAAACTTCAGAACCTTTTCAGGGTGTATCGTTTTTTGACCATTAGGTTTATTAATATCTGAAGCTACTTTAGCAATGAATTTATTAACAGAAATTCCTGCGGAGGCCCTTAAGCCCGTTTCTTCATAAATTTTTTCTCTAATCTCTTTTGCAATTGCATTAGCTGAAGGATTTCCTTTCTTATTTATGGTGACATCCAAATAAGCCTCGTCTAAAGAAAGAGGTTCTACCAAGTCTGTGTATTGGTGAAATATTTCTCTAATACGCAAAGACAATTCTTTATATCGGGGAAAGTCCGTTTTAACAAATATTAATTGAGGACAATTTCGTTTGGCAACGGATCCACTCATGGCTGATTTAACACCAAATTTTCTAGCTTCATAGTTGGCTGCAGCAACAACACCTCTAAACCCTCCACCACCTACGGCTATGGCTTTTCCTTTTAATTCAGGATTATCTAACTCGGCAACAGATGCGTAAAAAGCATCCATATCTACATGAATTATCTTTTTAAAAGGACCTTTTAACCCCATTTATAGTTATCTAATGTATGTTTCAATCTTTTTGTTCGGTTTGATCTAATGAACCTACTTATTTTTTTTGTTCTTTAGGTTTTACGTTCATTCGTTTGTCAGCGGTTTTAGATAATAGGCGTTTTTAAGAGGTTATTTTCTTAGTTTTTCAATAACCTGTGTGCTTACCCAAAAAATATCTACATTTTCAAAATTATCTGAACCCACATTTCTACTAAAAAAAAGGTATTTGCCATCTGGAGTTATACTTGCAGAAGCTTCCCATGCGTTAGTGTTTATTTTAGCTCCCAAATTAACGGCATTACCCCAGGTTCCATCTTTCTGTTTAAAACTGATATAAATATCAGAGTCTCCAAAACCATCTTCTCTTTGCGCATCAAATAACAAATATGATTCATCTGGAGCTATAAAAGGATGACTTAAAAAAGATCCTGTGTTTATTGCTTTGGGCAAAGCTACGGGTTCTTCATGCTTTCCATTTATCAAACGTGAATAGCGTATTGGAAAAGTGGAATCAGTTTCGATATAAGTGTCAAAATAATACGTGCCAATGGCAGAAGATGAAAGGCGCATAATATACATCGAATCATTACTTACGGTGGGAGGCGAAAGTTTTTGTAATTCAGACCACCCAGAATCCGTTTTTTGTAAATATCTGTCGCCTAAATGCATGATTTTACCATCTGGAGAAATTACTGGTCTCCCAATCCATGGGGATGCTATTTCTGATTTTTCCCAAATTTCATTAATTCCGTTGTATTTGTATTCGTAAAAAGTGGACTTTTTATCTTCTTCCCCTCTTCTAATAAAATAAAACGCCTTCATGTCAGGGGTAAATGCACCATCGTATTCATAAATTTCTGTTGACACAAGACCGGGAGCAAATGGTATAGGAGTTAATCCGGGTGGTTTTTGGCCAAGATAAGAGCTTTTTATGGTATTTGAATTCTCCGTCTTGCAAGCACTACAAAATAGTGTAAGTAGCAAAACTGAGATTATTATACTGAGATTTTTCATTTCTTAGTTTGTTTTAATTACTGACCATGCTCCGGATAGGTATTTGTTTGAGCTTCAGATACCACCGTGCTTCTTGCTCGAGCTAGGTCTGAAACGTTTTTTTTCGTTACGGTTTGTTTTTAACTGAAATTCTGAACTTACTACGTTCGATTGGTTTTGATTTGATAAAGCCAAAATAAACTTTTTAGCAGTTAATAAACCCCTTCGCCTGGTAACAAACTAATCTGTGAAGCTGAGGTTGGGGTAATGATGGTAGTAGTTTTTATTCGTTTTTTATTTGTTGTTGCAATTTTTCAATACGTTCTAAGGTTGGTTTAACATCTTTATTTAAAGTTCTTTTATTTACCCAAAAAGTAAACGCATAAAAAGAAGCAAGACCTACCAATGTTATAATTTTAAAATTGAAGCTAAGTGGTAATAAGCTTTCAGCAACACTGCTGGACCAATTATAATCGATTGGATTTTCTAACCCTAGAATAAATATAAAATTCATAATAAACGGTGGAATAGCATACCAATACAAAGCAGAATCTAATAAACTAGATTGATGTAACATGCTTTTTTTTACATTATTAAGTTGGTTAGAAATGGTTAACGAAAAATCAGTTTTAGTATTCTGTAATTTTGATTTTCTAAATTTTACAATAACAAATACAAACCACGCAATTGCCAAACTACAAGCTACTTTAGTAATAGGAAATGGGATTTCAAATAACAAATATCCAAAAAGGAGTATTCCAATTACTGAGGCCGAAATCTCTGTAATATCTCTACTTCTTATTTTTTTCTGGATACTATTTATTTTAGTATTCAATTCTTCAGTCAACTGTTTTGTTTCAATTGATATTTGTCCGGTTTGTGAAGAGTTTTTCCAAATATCTTTTAATTCTTGTTCTAACATTTTATTTGATTTTTGGAGTTATACATTCAAATAATTTTTTTCTAATACGCTTCATTTTTACAGCGATATGATTTTCTGATAATCCAGTGATTGCTGCAATTTCTCTATAGGACAATTCATCTAAATAAAGTACAATTAGAGATGTATCAGTTTCATTTAAAGCTGAAATACATTCTTTTAAATACGTGGTTTTTTCTTGCTCAGAAGTGTCAATTTCTTTTTCTATTGGTGTAAAGTGAATAGATTCAAATCGATCTGTCGTGCTATATTTTTTTTCAAGTTTCATTTTTGAACGCAAGCAAACATTAATAGAGATTTTATATACCCAAGTATCTATAGAAGAATTTCTTTTAAAGGAGTCAAGAGATTTCCAAATTTGATAAACTACTTCTTGAAAGAGGTCTTGTGCTTCTAATGGCGGAACCGCATAAATATTACAAATCCTGTATATTTTATACTTGTTCCTTTCAAGAATTTCTTCAAAATATTTATCCTCTTTCCGTTTGTGCATTCTGTTTTTTTAAGTTGTTTTTAGAGGAGCTAATAAGCAAAAACTCCATAAAAAAACCACAGATAAGTATAAGACTAATTTCCTTGTAAGATTCACCCAGTATTTGGTAGCAAATTATTAGAAGAATAGCCCATACAATACTGCTTATTATTTGAATACGTGTTAAAATTTGAATTATTTTTTTTGTGTTTTCCATTTTCTTAAGATTTAAATTTTTGTTTTAATTGTGTATCTATTATCGTTAGTGACAGGTTATAAGAAAATATGACAGGAAACGGATTTTTTATTTTTTGCAGCCATTAAATTAGAGTCTACCTCCGAGCTAATCATTCTTTTGTTCCCCCGATACCAGCGAAACTCTTGCCAGTTATAAACTCAGTCTAATGCGTTTTTTTATTCGTTATTGTTTGTTTTTATAAAACCAAATTAACGATTTGGCAATTAATGTGCTACCCACTCGGTAACCGACTAATTAGCAAGCATGACATATAGGTTTTATCACTCTAAAAATATCTCAATAGTAGAATAATAAGGCCGACAAATGGAAGCGGTAACACATTAATGAGTGCTTTTACTATTCCGTATTTATTTAGCTTATTAAGACCTACTACCAAGATTACCATTGTCCAAATCCAAATTAATTGTATAGAAATTCTTAAAACCCAATATTGGGTCTTGGTATCTATCAATGATTCCGGAATTTGTTTAAGAACAAATGCCAGTATAAAGATAAGAACCAAAGGAATTATAGAATGAACAACAGCTGTTCTAGTGTCAGCAATAAGTCCATTACTACCTAATAATTTACCAATCCAATAAAGTAAATAAGTTATGAGGTAATTATAAATAAACAAACAAAATGCAGATGAAATGATAATTCCCAAACCACAAATAATGACCAACAGCCACCCATTAACTATTTCTTGTAAGTTTTCAAATTCAGCGTAAATAGAATATGTTCCCACAAGACAACCAAATACTGCAGCAATTAAATGGCTAGTTGTATTCAAATCTTCCTCATAAAAATTGTCAAGTATTACAAAGACTTGTTTAGGGTTATATAAAACTCTAAGTGTGTTATACATTTATATATGCATTTTGGGCTTTGCAAGCCACAGTTTTTAGTTTAAAAATTTATACTCTGCTCCTGTTTCTTTCAATGTGTATTGGTGGTAACCATCACAATTATAACAATTGAATGAATCAGCATTCAATATCATAGTTTTTTTAGCAGTGAATAGCTTTAATATTACTTTATGAGGGTAAGCATTTTTAGGTACATCTATATTACCTTCTAAGGTTCCAATACTACCAAAATCTACATGAATAATTGTCTTTACATCTCCCACTGCTATTTCTAAGCTGTCTATTTCAATGCCTAACCTATTGTCAAAATTGAAATGATGCCCCCAATCCATGTGTGTCGTATTGGTGAATAGTTTTATAAGAGCATATCCTGCAAATGCAATCAATAAAACAGCTGTCTCTTATACACATCTGACGCTGCCGACGATCTACTCTGT
>CAJXPI010000032.1 GCA_913057875.1 uncultured Flavobacteriales bacterium | reverse complement strand
CAGCGTCAGATGTGTATAAGAGACAGGACAATGAGTGGTGAATAAAGCTATGATAACCAAACTAAAAACAACAATAAATCTTTTCATAATACCTAAAAATCTTTCTTTCTTAATTTCATATTTATTCTCCATACTGGAAGAATTACCCATAAACCTAATACCCCTAGAGATAAAACAAAGCCTAAACTAGTGCCAAAAAATTGTTTGAAGACCGCCCCTGTATACCCCAGCAAAGCTGAAATATCTAGTTTAAGCAAAATCAAAATTCTAGATAAATCAATTGGATTAAACATGGTAGCTATCAATGAAAATTTATCTAGTGGATAATCATCAAATATCACCAAAGAAATCAAAAACGCTCCATCGTAGATTACGGCTAAGAACAACCACATCAATATAGCGTACCCAAAACCCTTTATTTTATTCTCGTGCGACAAAGCAATGTTGAAAGCCAAAGCAACAAAAATGAAATTTAAAAAAGTACCCACTACAAGTAGTAGTCCGAACTCAAATATGGCAGAAGACTGAAATAATCCGTACGCTAAAAATGGAATACCTAGGCCAAGGATTAAACTCAAAGCCAAGGAAACAGATACCCCGAAATATTGCCCCATAAAAATGGTGGTTCGCTTAATGGGTTGAGCTAATAGCAATTCCGTAAACTCCTTGGAATTATAAAAGTACATCACGCCAAATATGGTTCCGATTAAAGGAGTTAAAACAATAATGATGTTCATTAATGTAATTACCGCTTTAGAAACATCGTTATTTAGAAATAACAGAACAAATCCTAGTACCAAATAAAAAGCAAAGTACACGTAACTCCAGCTACTACGCATTAAGTCAAAGAAGCTGTATTTTAATATCTTAAACATATTGTTTCTTTAGAAGGTTAGCAATGGCGTGTTCTAAATGCTTTTCACCCGTTTCTTCTTTTAGTTTAGAAACACTGCCTTTGAAGTATATCTTTCCATCTAACAAGAACACAATCTCATCGGCAATTTCATCCACTAAACTCATAATGTGTGTGGTTACCAAAATGGTTTTTCCTTGAGATTTTGCTTTTTGAATTAACTTCTTTAGATGAATCAAGGCAATAGGATCTAATCCGGTGGTAGGCTCATCCAAAATGATAAGATTACTATCAAACATAAAAGCCAAAACAATATTTACCTTTTGTTTAGTCCCTCCTGAGAGGTTTCCTAATTTCTTTTCTAAGTGAGACTCCAAACCAAACAAGGCAATTAAATCGTCTTCATTTGCTGGCTTAGGTCTCAAGTTTTTCACCATCTCAATCAATTCCAGTACCGTTAAATTTGCCGGGAAATTGGCAATTTGAGGCATGTAATTAATCTTATTTCTGTAATCTGACTTACCTAAAATGCTTTCTGAATCGTAAATAATTTCTCCATCCTGAGGAATAACCATTCCAAGAATACATTTTATCAGGGTGGTTTTTCCAGAACCATTTGGTCCTAAAACAGCAAATATGCCCCCTTCATTAATGGATAAATCTAATCCATCCAGTACGGTAAGTTTACCAAACTTTTTATGCAGGTTTTTTACTTCAATCATATTATTAAATGGTTTTAGGAATACCTACATCAATGGTAGGTCGTTTCATTAGTGGTTCATTATCCAGTAAATCATCTGGGGTAAACACGGGAGAAACTTTTTCCGAAAAATTAATAATGTCAACAAACAAACTTCGTAGTAAAACAATGGTTTCTGGGGTTTGATTTACTACATAGGAAAATAGTTTTACTGGACGGTAAGGCACATCGCCAATTCCATTTTTATCTAAATCATATCCGGTATACTCACTCCAATAATTGTTTTTAAAATAGCTTCCATTTAAGTGGCCATCAAACGATAAATCAAATGCGTTATGCGAAAAGTCGTTTTCCGTAAAAATGTTATCGTAACAACCTCCTGCCACTTTCACCGCCCAACCATTTCTTAAGAACACATTTTTGTGGTAATTGATTCGGGTAGAACCTTCCGTATTAATACCAATAGTGTTTTGCTCAAAAACATTATCGTGAATTTCAGCATCATAAATTTCTTTTAATAAAAGTCCATAAGACGCATCTCCCCAATTCAATTCAAACCGATTATGATGCATAATGATTTTTTTGGAAAACATCACCGCCACTCCAGCTCCATTGTTACTAAAAACATTACGGTAATAGGCGTCATCATTAGAAAACATGAAATGCAATCCGTAGCGAATATTGTGGTGACTTCGGTTATCATGAATCTCCGCATTATCTACGAATTCAAAATACAGTCCATCTCGCATTCCGAAAACTTCATTGCCGCTAATTTCCATTTGAGAAGAGTGCCAAACTTGCACACCATTTCCTGAATTCGATTCATTTTTTCGAGTACCTGAAATGGTATTATTAGTAATATTTCCGAACTTGGACTTCTCTACCAAAATTCCAAAAAACACATTTTCTAAAATATTATTGGTAATGGTGAAATTTTTGGATTTTGTTACTCGAATGGCTGCAAAATCTTTAGTGTAACTCTGACCTACATTCTTGAATGTGATTCCTTCTACAGAAAAAGAGTCAGCGCCAAAGGTCATTATAGTACCTACCATCTCTCCATCAATTACTGGATCACCTTCTCCAATTACCCTAATTCCAAAAGGAACCAGTAGATCATGTTCTTTATACACTCCTGACTTTATTACCAATTCATCGCCATGCTCTACCTTTTTTAAAGCAGATGCAATGCTCTGTGACGGACAAGTAGCACATACTTCTACCCTCTTTGCTAAAGCCGGTAAACTCAAACAAACAAAAAGAAATATAGCCCACGATTTGTTCATTCTTATTTTTTCTCAAATTTGGATTGAATACTGGCCCAAGTATATTTTTCTCCTCCCATTTCGTCAATAACCTTTTGGGCTTCAGCATCTGTTGAAAAAGCCGATAAATAGGCACCCATTGGACTTTTTATTTTTTTACAGATAATGAAAGTGGCCTCTTTGACAGGTATTAGTTTTCCGGGATTATTATAATCAGTTACAAGAATATGTGCCAAACTAGCCTTCTCAATAGCGGGGTCAGAAATCTCCCGAATTAAACATTCAATGGCATCAAACTTGAATTGCTTTCCTTTTTCTGAAACATACTGAGCAGCATGTGACTTATCTACAATACCCATTTTACAGAAGTCACATTGATCTTTTCCATAATTAATTGGCTCGGGTTCAACAGAACAAGAATTAATTAAAATAGCGAGTAAGGCAATAGATAGAAATTTAATAATTTTCATGAGTGATATTTTTATGCTGATTGATGTATAGAATGAACAGTGATACTGCTCCAACAAATCTAATTAAAGGAGATTTATTTTTCATCAAAACAAACCTCCTCTATTGTTTCCTTTATTAAGTTTTTTTCAATTCCTTTTTACCTATAAAAAACGCAATCAAGGTCATCAACATACCTGTCAACAAGGTATACGCACCGGTTGCTGGATAAGAGTGTGCTACGAAGTTCAAAATAACTTTTGACCCAAACACAGGAGGCTGAAATCCCATTTGGGTACCATCCGGATTAATAAACTTCATAATGGCTTTTGGATCTAGATTATGGCCATATTCATACTCCCAGAGGTAGAAGTCATACATTCCGGCTGCCCCCAAGGCAGACATTAGAATAAACCATCCTAAAAACCATTTATAGCCTCCTTTAAAACCAATAAGAACACCTAGAATTGCCATTCCAATAATAATGGGGGGAAATAAATCAAACTCTAACATATGCTCAGGTATTTCTTGCATCCCGACATAATGATTCATGAGATTAATATTCTTTACATCATGGGGTTGTTCATCTGTAATCTTATTAATATGAATATACATTCCCAAAGGAATAGGATATTGAGGAGCTTCCAATTGGATGTTCCATAATGGATAGATAAACAGGCTCAATAACATTAGTGAACCTACTATCATTAAAATTCTCGACTTTTTCATTTTGCTTATGTTTAAGGAATGAAATTATACTATCTCAAAATTAAGATGCTAATGTCTTTTAAATCATGAATATTATCATGAAACGGACAAAAAAAACATGATTAATAATGGTTTTTTGCCCAATTTCTTAGCGCCAAAAAAAGGCGAGAATTTCTTCTCACCTTTTTCCATTATCAAATTAAGTACTACTGAAGTGGATCATCATCTAATGTCCATGTTAATGGAGTGCTTGCTCCTTTTGGAGATACTCTCACATAACCTTGCATTTCTTGGTGCAATGCGGAACAGAAATCTGTACAGTAGAAAGGCCATACCCCAACTTGTTTTGGATACCACATAGAAGTTTCTGTTCTACCCGGCATAATTAACAACTCTGCAGTATTTGCTCCAATCATTGAAAAACCATGAGGAACATCATAATCTTGCTCCAAGTTAGTTATATGGAAGAATACGCGATCTCCAACTCTAACACCTTCAATATTATCTGGCGCAAAGTGCGAACGAATCATGGTCATGTAAATATGTACATCATTCCCCTCACGAACCACTTTTGCTTCTCTTTCAGACTTTGTTACATATGGGTGATTGTTTTCCTCTAGTTTAAACAACTTAGTTGTTTTGTCATGGATTAGATCCTTTGGACAACCTGCTGCATAATGAGGTTCACCAATTGTAGGAAAATCAAGTAATAACTCCATTTTCTCACCCGTGATATCATACAGCTGTGCAGATTGACATACCTCTGGACCTGTAGATAAATAACGGTCTTTAGTAATTTTGTTCATGGCTACTAAGTATTTACCGAATGGTTCTCTTGAGTTACCTCCAGGAATCATTAAGTGACCTACCGAGTAATAACAAGGTTGACGATCCACAACTTCCCAAGTTCCTAATTTCCATTTTACAACTTCAGAAGAAATAAAGAAAGTAGTATACGCATTTCCTTTACCATCAAACTCTGTATGCAATGGACCTAAGCCTGGGTTCTTAACCGCGCCCGCGTTCACTGCTTCGTATTGTAATACCGGAATACCGTATTGTTCCCCATCAAAAGCTTTGTCTTCAATAGCTTTCAACATTTTTGTAAATGAATGTGCCGTTAACTCTGCAGCTAATTTACCAGAACCAATAATGTATTCACCATCAGGAGAAACATCACAACCGTGAGGAGATTTTGGCGTAGGTAAGAAATACACTAGACCAGGAATCTTGGA
This sequence comes from uncultured Flavobacteriales bacterium, assembly GCA_913057875.1. Lineage (GTDB taxonomy): Bacteria > Bacteroidota > Bacteroidia > Flavobacteriales_G > Salibacteraceae > CAJXZP01. The sequence goes on along the minus strand of CAJXPI010000032.1, from coordinate 15,084 downwards.
AGCATCTAACACTTTCACTTTTTTCTTCATAGTAGTAGTAGCCATGTGCGTATGATGATCCCACTCATTCTCTGCGTAATTGGTAGTTTCCTCCTCAAATTTACCTTCAGCAATTAATTGCTCTGCATATTTCCAGTTAACAGCAGCAATAAAATCTTTATCATTTTGGGATGCATTAACCTCTAGTAGTGTGTGAGCTTCCTCGGTATTATACGTTGTAAAGAAGAACCATCCATGAGATTTTCCTCTACCCGGGTGAGATAAATCATAATCAAACCCAGGCATTCTTATTTGGAAGGCTAAGTCCATATCACCATCTTCTTGATCAATACTTAAGAAAGAAAGAGACCCTTTAAAATTTCCCTTTGCCTCATTAATTGGCATATCTCTTTGAGGTACAGGTACAGAAAAACGAGTCCCTGCAACCACATACTCCGAGTTTTCAGTTACAAATGAAGAACTATGATTACCGGCTGAATTTGGGATTTCAATAATTTCTTCTGTTTCAAAAGTCTTCAAACTAACCCGTGCTATACGTGGCGTATTGTTTTCGTTAATAAAAACCCAACGACCATCCACCTTACCCGCAGTTTGAGAAATATCTGGGTGGTGTGCATCTCCCCAAGGTACAAACCCGTGAGAAGTATTTAACAAAGGTTTGGTTTCTTCATTGTAACCATAACCCTTTTCTGGATCTTGAGAGAATACTGGAATAACTCTAAACAAACGACCAGAAGGCAATCCGTAAACAGCTAATTGACCACTAAACCCACCAGAGATAAAAGCATAAAATTCATCATACTCTCCTGGCGCAACATAGACTTTCTCTGCAGCAGAACCACTTAATGCACCTGAAGTGGCTTTTTTACCACTTTCAGCCGCTGGACCACCGCAACTTGTAAGAACGAAACTGGCCATTGCCAATCCGTATAGTGCTTGCTTCAACATAACTTTTTATTTAATTAGTATTTATTTGGACAATCATTAATACTTGTATTCTTACACAACTATTAAGGATACAAATATCTTTTTATAGCTTCATGTAGTTTATGACAAACATTGGTGAGATAAATGATTTTTGTCATGTTGGTGATTTCAAACAAAAAAAAGCCTGATATCTAATATGATATCAGGCTTTTTATAATTTCTAATATTTAGTTTACTCTGCTACATCTAAAGTTCTAAAATATTCTGCCACACCACGGGCTTCATCAATAGTTAAGTTTTGATTAGCCATAGGCGATGCATATTCTGCCAACAAAGCCTTAGCAATGGGATCTTTCTGCGTCATTTCATCTGGATTCAAAATCATATTCATTACCCAAGCTGGATTTCTACGATCATAAATTCCTTGAGGTGAAGGTCCAATATACCTTTTGTTTATTTTATGACAAGCCGTACATTTTGCATTAAACACTTCCTCTCCGGCAGTAGCCAATTCTTTATCAATCTCATCATCAAATTCTAGTTCATCAATGGGTCCAATTCCAATATTCTCCATTGGATCTAACTCTTCCACTGGAGCTTCCACCACTGCAGGTGCGGTTGTAGATGATGAACTAGTAGTTTCTTTTGTCTCCTCTCCACCGCCACATGCAGTGAAAACCCCTGTTAGGGCTACTAATACTAATGCTTTAAATTTCATCTATATCTGATTTTACGTTTTACTTATTTCTTCAACAAAGATACAACCGCAAATAGACAAAAACATGACATTTGTTATAAAAAGACAATAAAGTCTTCTAATTGACCAATACTAAACCATTCTGCTATTTCATAATGTAGATTTAGCATGAAAACGGTGACTTTTTAGTTTTTTACATTACTTTGGCTTTATGCTAAAAAGACATCTTTTTCTCATAGGAATTCTACTATTCTTTATTTCTCATTCCACTTTTCCTATTGGGAATCAAGCCTCCGGAGCACGATCGCTAGCTTTGGGAAATGCCAACACCAATCTTTATGATGTTTGGAGCGCTAACAATAATCAGGCAGGTTTAGCCAGGGTAAAAGGATTTTCACTTGGATTAAGCTACGAAAATAGATTTGGACTTTCAGAATTGGGGCTAAGTACACTCAATATGGCCATTCCATTTAAGTTCGGAACTTTTGGATTAACTGTTCAACAATTTGGGTTTAGTGACTATAATGAAAATAAGTTTGGGCTTTCTTATGGAATGCAGCTTTCTTCCAAAGTGAATCTTGGAGGTCAAATAGATTATTTCTTAATAAACGTAGCTGAGGCACAAACAACTAACAAAGATGGCATTGCGGTAGAGTTAGGAATGCAAATTAAAGCAACGGATAAATTTCAATTAGCCGCTCATGTTTTTAACCTAACCAATTCAGAACTGACAGGCGACTTTCAAGAAAAACTACCCATGGTATTAACTCTTGGAGTTAAATATGACTTTTCCAAAAAGGTTTTTGCGGTAGTAGACTTAGAAAAGAATATTGATTTACCCGCTAATTTAAAGGTAGGAATTGAATATCATCCGGTAGATGCTATCTATTTTAGAGGTGGTATGAACTCCTATGACTTTCATTTTTCAGGTGGTTTAGGTGCTGAGTTAAAGAGCTTTCAACTGGATCTAGGTTTTAGTCATCAAACTTATCTGGGTTATGTTTCTCAAATTGCACTAAAATACTCGATTACACAATAGTGCGCTGCTTCTTTACACATATATTATTGGTAATATTGGTGCTATTACCAGCGGTATCTTTTTCACAAGAGAAAGAACTAAAAAACGATGTAATTCAACAAAGAATCGAGTTCATAGCACAATCACTAGAATCGTCAGATATTGACTTCACCAATTTAATTGAAGTACTTACCTACTATTTTGACCACCCATTAAATTTAAATACAGCTACTGAAGAAGAGTTAGAGTCTCTAAACTTATTAACTCCGTTTCAGGTGCGTAACTTAATCAACTACCGCATTAAAAAAGGAGATTTCTTGACCATCTATGAATTAAGAAACTTGGATGCTTTTGATTACATCACTATTCAAAACATTGTTCCTTTCACCCAAGTATCATCCAGTAAAAAACCAGATAATTTCAACTTAAAAAAATCATTAAAGTTTGGTCGCTCAGAGGTAATGGCTCTTTGGGGACGGGTACTAGAAGAGCAAGCAGGCTATTTACCAAGAGACAGTAATACGAGTGAAAACAGTAGATACATGGGTGACCTAAATCGCTTGTACTTGCGTTACCGATTTAAATATTCTAACAAATTATCTTTTGGCGTAACTGCAGATAAAGACCCCGGAGAAGAGTTTTTCACAGGGAGTAACCCAAATGGATTTGACTTTTATTCGGCCCATTTATTTGCAGCAAATATTGGCGTTGTTAAACAGTTAGCTATAGGAGATTTTCACGCACAATTTGGACAAGGCCTCACCTTTTGGTCGGGTTTTAGTTATCGGAAAACGGCTGACGCATTAAATGTGATCCGTTATGGGCGAAAGCTTTCTCCTTACGCTTCCCGTAACGAAAACAACTTTTTACGTGGAGCGGGAACAACCGTGCAAATTAAGGACTTCAGCGTTACAGCTTTCTACTCTAGTAAAGGAATTGATGCAAACATTGCTGAGCGAGATACCCTTAATGCAGAGGACAGAACTTTCACCTCATTTCAACAATCTGGGTTACACCGAACTCCGGGAGAAATAGCCGACAAACGTGCCATTAACGAACAGATTATGGGGGCCAATGTGGGTTGGAGTAAAAATGCGGTAAAACTGGGTACTCGAATTATTCACTCTAAATACGGCACCCAGTTTGACGGAAATCAACAACTGTATCAAAAATTTCAATTAGACACCAATCAATGGTATAATGCCGGACTGGATGCAAACATCCTATTAAAAAACATCAACCTTTTTGGTGAAGGGTCAATGAGTAGTAATGGTGGATGGGCCTATTTGGCTGGTGCACTTATTCAGTTAGATGATAGAATTAGTGTTAGTATTATTAATAGAAACTTTCAACCCGATTATTTAAGTGTGTATGCCAATTCTTTTGGGGAACGTTCTTCTAATAACAACGAAAAAGGGACCTATGTAGGCTTTAAAGCAGATATTGCCAATGGCGTAGCATTAACAGGATACGTTGATACATATCAATTTGATTGGCTTTCGTTTAATGCAGATGGACCATTAAGTGGATTAGATTACATGGTACGTGCGCAATGGCAAATAAATCGTAACCTTAGCGTATACTCGCGTTACAGACAAGAAACACAAACCAATAATGCCAAATTAGACGAACGAATTAATAGCTTAACTACTGTAAGTAGGAGTTACCTCAGGTTTCATTTGACATATAGTATCTCTAGCCAATTCAAGGTTAATAGCCGCGTAGAATTAAGTCAATCTAATTATCCTGGAGCACCAAATGGAGCTGGTTTTGTCATCTATCAGGATTTCCAGTACAAGTTTATGGACTTTAAATCTACCCTTACGGGACGCTTAGCCCTTTTTGACATTGAAGACTATAATGCTCGAATTTACGCATATGAGAATGACGTATTATATTACTTTAGCGTTCCTGCATTTTATAATCGAGGTACCCGAGCATTTTTGGTATATCATTATAAACCTGGAGGCCCATTTGAGTTTTGGATCAAAGCATCTAGAACGTTCTTAAGCCACGAAACTACATACGGATCAGGTACTGAGTTAATTCAAGCTCCACATAAAACGGAGGTGAGAGCTCAAGTTCGATTTAAATTTTAAATTTATTCCATGTCAAAACAAACTGCTTTAATCACAGGTGCTACCAGTGGTATTGGCTATGAACTTGCCACAATCCATGCGCAAAATAAATTTAACCTTGTTTTGGTAGCTCGAAATGCGTCTCGTTTACTCGTGGTAAAAAAAGAATTAGAAAGTACATTCGGAATAGAAGTACTTACTTTTCCTTGCGATCTTTCTCAACCCGAAAACATTAAAAAGTTAACCGACTTTACCGATAAACAACTTTTTAGAATAGACCATTTGGTGAACAATGCGGGTATTGGAGTATTTGGTAAACTTTGGGTAACCAATTTAGACGACCATTTGAAATTAATTCAACTTAATGTAAACGCCTTGGTTTCTCTTACCCATCACTATTCGGAAAAAATGGTGAATAATGGTACGGGAAAAGTTCTAAATGTTGCCTCCACTGCGGCATTTATGCCCGGTCCGTTTATGTCCACTTATTTTGCCTCAAAAGCGTTTGTACTTTCCTTTGGAGAAGCGGTTCATAGTGAATTGGATGGAACCGGAGTAACGGTTACCACATTATGTCCAGGACCTACTGAAACTGGATTTGAAGCTGCGGCTTCTGGAATGAAAAAATCGGGTTTATTTACAAAATCAAAAGTGGCTTCACCCTATGAGGTAGCTAAAGATGGTTACGACACCATGATGAAAGGAAAATCCCTTGTTATTTCTGGTTGGGTTAATAAATTCAATGCTTTTTCAATTCGGTTAAGTCCGCGGAATATGGTAACCGCAATTACCAAAAGTATTATGAAACCTATGGATTAATTCCAACGCGCATCATTCATAAATTTCTGATCAGTTAAGGTTAATAAAAAGGCCTCAAGGGCATCCATTTCTTCTTGAGTCAAGCCCAAAGGCATAATCAAAACACTTTTATTGGGATGCTGCTTTCCTCCTTCGTTGTAATGTTGAATTACATCATTTAATGTTTTCATACTACCATCATGCATATAAGGTGCGGTTACTCCCACATTGCGTAGTGAAGGCACTTTAAACTTAGCTACATCCGTTTCTTTACCCGTTAATCTAAATTTACCTTCGTCTTGGTACTCATAATACAGGCCATTATTTTCAAATGTGTGATGGGTAAAAAAAGCACCTCCATGACAACTTGAACAATTAATCCTTCCGGAGAAAAAGAGGTCCATTCCCGCTTCTTCTTGTGCATTGAGAGCTAATTTGTTTCCGTTCACAAAATCATCATAACGGCTGCTACCACTAATAAGACTACGTTCAAAAGTGGCAATAGCACGAGTAATCACCCACGGATCAATTTCTTTTTGATACGCTTTTTGTGCCAATTGGGAATAGACCGAATCTTTTTGCAACTCTTGAGTTAACTCTACCACATTAAAGTCAAACTCATTATGTTCAGCAATAGGAACCAATACTTGCATTTCTAAAGTAGGTACACCTCCCTCTCTTAAAAAATAAGGGTAGTATCCAACGTTAGCCAAACTTGGCGAATTTCTAGTTCCAGGTCTATTTTCAATTCCTGGGGTGGTAGCTTGATCATCTGCAAAGGCCAATTGCGGTTTATGACAAGTAGCGCAACTAATGGATGAATCTCTAGATAAAACCGGATCAAAAAACAGTTTCTTACCCAACACCCAACGCTCATTTGTGAATTCGTTATCTTTAGGGAAATCCAAATTTGAGAACCCCAATGGGATTCTAAAATTGGATGTATTTGTAGAAACAGGTGTTTCTTTTTGGCAGGACTGCAAGCCAAAAAGGATACTTAAACAAATACCAATTACACCTAATTTCATTATTCTATTTATTTGGATCTGAAAACGCTGGATTGGTTAAAAAGGCCTCGTCCGTAAAGGTTTTCAAAAATGCTACCAAGTCTTTTTTATCCTGTTCAGTAAGCATCAATCCAGTACCTATTGTATTTGCTAACACAGGTTCAACGGTTGTACTCTGCTGAATACCTGAATTGTAATGTTCTACCACTTCTTCTAAAGTATTGAATCTTCCATCGTGCATATATGGTCCAGTAACTTCAATATTTCGTAGTGTAGTTACTTTCATTTTTCCACGGTCACTACTTTGTTGGGTTACCATTTCTCTACCATAATCAACGATATCTGCTTCAGAAAACAATCCATTGTTTTTATACGTATCATCTTCCATATTAGTTGGAGAATGACAATGTGCACAATCAGCACCAGAAAGATTTGGGAAAAAGGGATTGTATTCAGCGAAATACAATTCTCTACCTCTTTCTTCAGAATCCGATAGAGATTCTAATCCCATCATATAGCGATCCCATTTACTGTTGGTAGAAACCAAACTATTCATGAACTGCTCTAAAGCCAATGATATTTTGTAGCTGTTAATTTCTTTAGAGCCAAAAGCCCTAAAAAACTGATCCTTATATTCATCCTGCGAAGAAAGCTTCTGCACCACATTATCTAAAGTCTCATCCATTTCCAATTCATCTTGAATTGGCATTAATGCTTGATCTCTTAATAAGTGTGCTCTACCATCCCAAAAGAACTCGTTGGTATTCCACGCCAAATTTACAATGGCCATGGCTTGCCTTTTTCCTGGCAGTCCTCTTACCCCAATTGAAAGTCTATTAGAGTCTGAAAACGCATGTTCCTGACGATGACAAGACCCACAAGACATGGTACCATCACTCGATAAATCTGTTTCGTAAAACAATTGACGCCCTAGTTTAACACCTTCAATGGTTAACGTATTATCATCCGGTATTTGTGGAGCCGGCATAAAATTCAGTTCCAATTCATAAGGTGTTTCATCATGTACTAAAGGAGTTAAAATTGTGGTATCATCCTTACAAGAACCCATAGCAAAAACACTTCCTATTAGGAAGCTCATCCATATTCTAGTCATGATTTTCCTATTTTACGACAGATAAACGACTATAACCAATCAGATGACCGGATTGATACACATTAACTAGGTATAGGCCTTTTGCTTCTAATTCAAGAGTAAGGTTGTTAAGTTCAACCCCATTTACACTTTGAATTTCTTTGCCCGCAACGTTTAGAATTTTGACATCTACGGGCCCATTAACATCAGAGCTGAATCTCACCATTCTAGTACTTGGATTTGGATAAGTTTTAAAAGCTACTACATGAGCTATATCAGTAACACTTGCAGGATCACCAGCAGAAACAGAAAAAACAAAACGACTAAAATTACGAAGAACATCAGCGGGTAAACCTGTCTCTCCATGTGAAACGGTTCCTGATGAAATATCCGTATCATCTAATAACCTTTCATAATCTGCATCTAAATTAATCATTAGATTACCATTATCCATTGTCCCATTTGCGCTTACTCGAGTTGTCAAATAATTGGCATCACCCAAAGCGTGAATCTCAAATAACAAGTTATGATTAACTCCAGATAAACCTTCCATGGCTAAAAAACGGTATCCTGAATTCCAACCCCAATGCATAGAAGGAGATTTTGGTCCTAGAGGATGTGAAACCGGATAAGTAGCGGGATCTAGGTGATTGTAGTCCTGTTCCACTCCGATAGAAAATGAAACCGATTCTAATTCAGTTATTGGAAAAGAACCCAAAAATTCAGAGGTTGTATTTTCAGCACTTGCTAAAATCCATAAATCATTTACTCGTGTTTCTATTCCTCCATCATGGGTTAAGGTAATTTCCGCAATGTAGTATTCCAGTCTATTAACCTTAAACTCATTACCCAAGTTATTACTTGCCAATTGATTAAATGCAAAGGGAGAAGTCCCTAAGAAATGATTGATGTTTAAATACACATCTTGCTGAGCCAAGGCAAATTGGCCCAAAAACGTTAAAAAAAGTACTATTACTGTTTTCATTTTAATATGTTTTATTGATAGACTCATTCTTGGTGTAGAAAGTTATTCTATCGTAAAGTATTTTATTCTGAGGGTTAATTCATTCTAATAAAACAATCTCATATCAACATATTTCCATACCAAATAGATCGGTCAAAAATTATATCTGGAGGGCTCTTATTGGGTATACAAACTACTTGTTTTGTAGGAAAATTAAGAGGTAAAAAAGAAATGGCAGTAACCACAAAACCATGGTTATTACTAACATCAATAGATACAACATAGTGATTAAAATTATCTTCTAGTTGATTTAACTCATGGGTATTTGTACAACATGGCTTTGAAGCCTTTTTGTGTTTAGGACATGAGGATTTCTTTTTCTTCATGCCACAACTCAAATCCTTTTGAGTATATGAAACGGCCGTTAAAACTACTTTTCCACCACATAAATGTTTGGTTGCCGTATACCCAATGGTACTTAAGCTAACTAAAGCCATCAAGAAAAAACTGACCCTAATATGTAGTTTAGATTTCACGCGTTAAATATACGGAAAACTTAAAAAGTTCACACATCTATTTTTCAATGTCCAAACCCAACCTACTAAAAACTTCCCAATAGGATGGATAGGATTTTTCGACCACTTTCGGATTTTCAATATCCAATTCTTTTACCATTGCCACCAGCGGAGCAAACGCCATAGCCATTCTATGATCTTCATAGGATTTAATAGCCTCAGATGGTTTAATTAACTCTTGATTTCCTGCAATGGTAATTCTGTCATCGTGAACCTCCATTTCAACTCCAAACTTTGAAAGTTCTTGTTTCAATGCTAACCCTCTATCGGTTTCTTTGTTTTTTAACGTGGATAATCCTTTAATTTCTGCCTTTTGTTGCTGTGCGGCCAAGGTCACAATTAACGGTTGCGCTAAATCAGGAGTATCGTTTAAGTCAAACACTAATACTTGCTTTTTCTTTTGTACGGGATGAAAACTTAAATGCAAGCCATCCGTATCAAAATAGGATTGGACTCCCAATTCTTCAAAAATGTATGCAACCTCCCGGTCACCCTGAATACTTTCTGATTTTACATCCTTGATTAAAAGATGTTCTGTTTTGTTAATCGCTACCCACTCATACCAAAATGCAATGGCCGACCAATCTTTTTCAATTGCAAGGGAAGTAAATTGATATTTACCAGAAGGTATAGTTATTTGATTTCCATCAATGCTTACTTCTACCCCACAGGAACGCATCAAGTTGGCCGTCATTTTTAAATAGGGTAAGGAAACCAACTCGCCTTTCAATGTAATCTCCAAACCTGAGGGTAAATACGGACCAATCAACATTAAAGCCGTAATATATTGACTACTAATATTGGCATTTACAATAATTCCTGTACTGGATAATTGAGTTCCAGAAATTTGCAAAGGAGGAAAACCTTCCTTTTCCAAATAAGTAATATCTGCTCCTAGCTCTCTTAAGGCATTTACCAAAATACCTATTGGACGTTCTTTCATTCGGTCTGATCCAGTAAGAGTAAAGACTCCATTTTGAATAGCCAAAAATGCCGTTAAAAATCGAAAGGATGTTCCGGCATGGCCCACATCAATAACACTTGGCAATGATTGTAAAACCTGCTTTAAAATCTGGGTATCTTTTGCTTCCGATAATCCTAAAACATCTCCAGATTGAGCTAGCGCCTGAATAATTAATAACCTATTTGCAATACTCTTTGAAGTAGGCACTTCAACGGTATCACCAATATAATTATCAGGAGCAATTAATTTCATGTATTAAAATTCCATTTCACCATTTACCACCGATTGGACAAACTCAAAAGAACGGAGTGCCAATTCCATAGAAACGGGTTGGTCAAAAATAGCTTTTCCTGTTTCTGGAATTAAAACAAAACGTAATTCCGTACCGGCATTCTTTTTATCATGTTTTAAAGGAAGCTCTAAATTTTCAGCCATTAACCAGGTTACAAACTCCAAATCAAAAACGTCATTTAGCAGGTTACTTATGATTACCACATCTTCTTTAGGTAACCCCGCTTCTATATGTGAAACATAAGCGGCACAAATCATCCCCGCTGCTACTGCTTCTCCATGAAGGACCTCGGTATCCGAATCCATAAATAGCGTTTCAATAGCATGCCCAATGGTATGACCAAAATTTAAAACCTTACGAACGCCCTTATCCAAAGGGTCTTCTTGAACAAATTTATTTTTAATGGCCACCGAAGATGGCAATATCTCCGTTACAAAATCAACTGATGGCGACCCTTGTTTCACCATTTTTTGCCACGCACCATTATCGGCAATCAGCGAATGCTTAATCATCTCGGCATAACCCGAAACAAACTCTCTATCTGGAAGGGTATTTAAAAACTCTGTATTTACAAAAACACCTTTTGGATTAGAGAAATAGCCCAAATGATTTTTAAGCTGATTAAAATTCACACCTACTTTTCCACCAACAGAAGCATCGGCCATGGCTAATAAGGAAGTAGGAACGTTTATTACATCAACTCCTCTTTTATAAGTGGCAGCCACAAAACCTCCCAAATCAGAAACTACTCCACCTCCAATATTTAGGATAACATCGCCTCTAGAAATTTTTAAATCTGTAAAGTTTTCCCATAGTTGATAGGCTAAATCCATGGATTTGCTATCCTCTCCGGGTTCAATATTAAATACTTGTTGCTCTACTTTCATTTCGCCCAAGTACTTATCAATTAAGGGCAAACAGTGTTGTAGCGTATTGTTGTCGGCAATAATGTATCGTTTGGAATTTGGGTAATTGGCATTTACAAACTTGGCCAATTCTTCCATTGAATTCTCAAAAACTACTTGATAGGTTCCTGCATCCATAACTTAGCAATCACAGTTTACTTTTTCACCTTGCTTTTTTACTGCTAAAACAGAAAAGTGTTTGGTTTCTGTTTTTGAGAAAACAATTACAAGCGTGCCTTTGTCTTCCGTTTCGTATTCCACTTCATAAGTTCGAGGCCACGTTTTTACTTGACCGTTATTGAAGTTTACGTTTCCATCATTGATCAGGGCTTCATATTCAATACTAGAAAAACCTAAACATTTCATTTCGCACCAAAACCAATCTGAAGTCTCTAAAGTGGAATCTAATCTGATTTCTTCCAAGATTCTATTATTTGGAGTCCAAGAAGTGTAATTCTTTGTATTTCTTCCACGTAAAAAAAGGCCCCATGCCATTACTAATCCTAGTAACACGCCAAATCCGTATATTCTAAATCTTCTTTTCATTTCTAACTCTGGTGCTATAATCCGTTGCAAATGTAAAGGTTCAATAACAGTTACACTTACTGGAATTGTTAATAGGTGTTGAAGTAGGTGCAAAAAAAAAGAGTTGCTATTAAGCAACTCTTCTTTTGATTGTGCGGATGAAAGGACTCGAACCTTCACACCTCGCGGCACTAGATCCTAAGTCTAGCGTGTCTACCAATTTCACCACATCCGCAATCGGGCGGCAAAGATAGTCATAAATCTGATTTCACAAATCAAAAATGAAAAAATTGATTTAAATTTTTGTTGATAAATAATTGGGTTGATTTCGGAATAACTCAGGTCAATATTGGGAACTACGCTTCTCAATTTTACCTTTGCAGCCTCATGGGAAATTTTATTAAAATAGATCCAAAAAACGAATCCACCCCCAAGGTGTTTGGAACCATGCTTGGAGCCATAGGTCCTAGACCTATTGCATTTGTGAGCACGGTAGATGAAGATGGAAATTCCAATTTAAGTCCGTTTTCACAATTTGGGGTATTTAGTGCCAATCCACCTATTGTGGCTTTTAGTCCGTCTAGAAGAGTGCGTGATAATACCACCAAGCATACCTTAGAAAATGCGCAAGCAACTGGCGAGGTAGTAATCAACGTAGTTAATCATGCTATTGTTGAGCAAATGTCTTTATCCAGTACAGAATATGGAGATGGCGTTAATGAGTTTACAAAATCAGGATTAACAGAAGTACCAAGTGATTTAGTAAAACCAAGCAGGGTACTAGAATCGCCTGTAGCTATGGAGTGTAAAATCACGGATATCATTGAACTAGGAACCGAAGGTGGCGCTGGTAATATGATTATCTGTGAGGTAGTTCGTTTTCATGTAAATGAAGACGTACTGGATGAAAAAGGTAGTATTGATCAAACAAAAATTGATTTAGTAGCTCGAATGGGTGGTAATTGGTATTGCCGTGCACATGGAGATGCTATCTTTGAAATTGCAAAGCCTCTAACAACTTTAGGTATTGGAGTAGATCAAATTCCAGAAGATATCCGTAATTCTACCATTCTTACGGGTAACGATTTAGGTAGATTAGGAAACGTAGAAAGTTTACCATCTGAATTAGATGTGAACGATCATAAATTATTTGAATTGAGTGAAGTATTTGTCGCTCATGAAGATGATGCCGTAACTTTAGAAATTGAGTTACATAAAATAGCGAAAGAACAAATAAAAAATAATCAAATAGAAATGGCTTGGATGACGCTCTTAGCCTTTAACGACTAATAAAATGGATTTACAATTACAAGGACGTATCAAAGTAATGATGGATACGCAAACATTTGATAGTGGATTCTCAAAGAGAGAATTTGTAGTAACTACACAGGAACAATATCCTCAAGATGTAAAATTGGAGTTTATTAAAGATAAAACTGCAGTTTTAGATACTTACCAAGTAGGTGAAGAGGTAAACGTTCACTTTAACGTACGTGGAAACGAATACCAAGGGAGATATTTTGTGAATCTTCAAGCTTGGAAAATGGAAAAAGCGGCTGCTGGAGCTCCTGCAGGTAACGCACCACTTCCAACTCCTCCTCCAATTGCTGCAAGCAACGATGATGATGATTTGCCATTCTAAACCAAATAGAATGACATGAGCTTTACTACTAAGTTCGTAAAGATATATAAAGCACTATTGCCTTCGCCATTTACGATTGCAATAGTGCTTTCTTTTTTTGCATTTGTTTTGGCTCTTCTTTTTGGAAGTGGAGTTGAAAACGAATTTAAACCCTACACCATCCTTACCTATTGGGAAAACGGGATGTGGACCCCCAATTTATTAGTCTTTACCGTACAAATGATGCTGATGCTTGTTCTAGGTCATATCCTAGCCATCAGTGCGCCCATAAATAATTTTATTTCGAGCGTAACTCAACATCTCAACACTTCTTCAAAAGCCGCAGCATGGATTACCTTTTTAACCATGTTGGTCGCCTTTTTTAATTGGGGATTGGGATTAATTTTTGGAGCTATCATGGCTCGTAAACTAGCGGAAGTATCACTTCGAAATGATTGGAAACTTAATTACCCATTGATTGCTGCAGGTGGCTATTCCGGATTAATGGTTTGGCATGGTGGGTTTTCAGGCTCCTCGTTAGCCAAAGTAGCCGAAAGTGGTCATTTGGCCTCTTTGCTGCCAAATTCCAATGCAACTTTCCCTGATTTAATTACTTACGGAGAAACGGTATTCTCAACGATGAATATTACCACTTCCATTTTACTTTTAGTCGTTGCTCCTTTGGCAATGTACTGGATGGGTAGAAAAGCCAAAGCACAACCTATAAAACTACAAACCCGTTTTGAAATCCAAAATGTAGAGCTTGTGGAAGGGGCTGAAAAGCTAGATCACGCCAACTGGTTTGGAATAATTATAGGTTCAATCATCCTCGTTTTTGTAGGCTATAAAATGTTTTGGCAAGTAGGTTTCACGCATTACTTTACACCCAACAATATTAACTTATTGCTATTGGGCATGGGCTTCCTATTCCATCAATCGTTTAAGAATTTTCAAAATGCCTTGGAAGATGCTATTTCTGGTGCGTCAGGTATTCTAATTCAATTCCCATTATACTTTGGAATTATGGGGATTCTTAGGGACTCAGAATTGATCGCTCAATTTTCCAACTTTGTAGCTTCTTCTGCAACGCCAAACTCGTTTACCTATTTTACCTTTTTTAGTGCTGGCGCAGTGAATATTTTGGTGCCAAGTGGTGGGGGACAATGGGCAATTCAAGGACCTTTGTTGGTTCAAACCGCTAATGAAATTGGAGCTCCGTTAGCCAAGAACATTCTGGCTTTCGCTTACGGTGATCAATTAACTAATATGCTGCAACCTTTCTGGGCTTTGCCTTTGTTAGGAATTACAGGATTGAAGGCAAAGGAAATTCTTCCCTATACGTTGTATCTCTTTGTTATTGGATTAATCATATTCTTAAGTACTCTTTTTCTTTTCTAGTTTCTTTTAAAGAAACCTAAAATTACTGAAAGAACCACCACAAAAGGATAAACTATTACCGAAGCTATATATTCTATTGGAGAAAAAGTACTCTTCGAAAAACGAGACATTCGAATAATCAGGGGTAAATCAATCAATCCCTTCGCTAAAATAAAACCAAAAGCCACCCAATAATTTTGGTTTTTCAATCCGAAAACCAAAGCTTCTACTGCCTGTCTCTTA
>CAJXPI010000031.1 GCA_913057875.1 uncultured Flavobacteriales bacterium | reverse complement strand
AGGGAGCTAGTAGCTCCCTTTTTTATTCTCTTATATTTTGTCTTTTCCGTAAACACGTCCCACTTCAGATCGAAGTTGCTTTATGTTTTGTTCATATTCCTTAGCTACAATCATCAAAACACCATCAGACTCAACTACAATGAAATTGTCTAGCCCTTTCGTAGCCAGAATTTTTCCTTCCGGAAGACTCACAATATTTCCCGTAGAATTTTCCATTAAAACATCTCCAGAAATAATAAAGTTACCTTTAACAGATTTATTTATATGATTTTGAAGAGATACCCAGGTACCAATATCACTCCAACCAATATCCGTATTTATGACCATAACATTTTCTGCTTTTTCAAGAATTGCATAATCAATTGAAATGGATGGGCAGCTACTATAAACCTCTTCAATAAATGGCAACTCTTTCTTGGTTCCATAAACCAATTCACTAGTTTCAAAACAGCGCAAAACATCAGCGGCATTTGTTTTAAAGCTTTTTAATATGGTTTTCAAACTCCACAAAAACATTCCGGAATTCCAACTAAAATTTCCGTTAGCTAAATACTCTTTGGCAGTACTCAAATTAGGCTTCTCTTTAAATTGTTGAACAGGTACTGGAATATTCTCTTGATTGCTTCTACCCTTCGCATATTCAATATAACCATACCCCGTATTTGGCCTATCTGGCTCAATACCGATAGTCAAAATATGTTCATGCTCAGTCACATGTTGCAACCCTTTTTGCATCACCTCATTAAAAACCTCAGTTTTAGAAATTAAATGATCCGCTGGGGTGACAATCATCACCGCAGCTGGGTTAACAGACTCAATTTTCTTTGCCGCATAAGCTACACATGGCGCTGTATTTCGCATAACCGGTTCGGCCAAAATATTTGTCTTTAATACTTTAGGCAACTGATTTTCAACCAATCCAACATATTGTTCATTGGTTACTACCAAAATATTTTCATCAGGTATAAAAGCACTGAAACGATCATAGGTTAATTGAATTAATGTTCGTCCAACACCTAGCACATCTAAAAACTGTTTTGGGTTCTTCTCGGTACTTTTAGGCCAAAATCGACTTCCGACTCCTCCGGCCATAATGACTACGTAATTATTATTCATTCTAGTTTGGTAAATATATTTTCGCTAAACTATGTACGGTATACTCCCTATTGGTAGAAACTTCCATGCATAGATAACGTGTTCTCCTTTTTATTCCTTTTACAAATAATCTTTCCAATTTCGCATCCATACTAAACACATCACCTGCTGGAATATCTTCGAGATGAATATCATTAGAAACATCATAAGATCTTAACACCCGTGTTAAATTAACATCCCCTGCACTACTTGCTTTGGGATTAATAAAATACTGCCTCAAAGCAATCCTTACATCTTTAGGCCAAATCTCTTTCTTCATAAATGGTTTTGCAATATTACGAAAGGTTCGCTTCCATTCCTTGCCATGAGGATTTACTTTTCGCCCGTAAATCTCGAAAGTATGCATATGAGCAATTTCGTGTATATAAGTCAACAAAAAGGCATAAGGATTTAAGGTTCCGTTCACACTAATTTTATGTGGATCACCTTTTTTTAAGGGCATCCTATAATCACCGTGTTTGGTTTTCCGTTCATTGGTAACCGTCAATGTAAAATCAAAATCCTTAATTAAATTCCATATTAAAGGAACTGCCAGCTCTGGCACATGAAGTTTTAAATTTTCAAGAAATTGTTCTGATTGCATGTTACCTTTTTGGCTTCTTTTTTTGCCATGTTGGACATGGAGGGTGACAATTTTTCTTCGCTTTACAGCTTTGAAAAGTAATGCTACCGATACAAATTAGTCCAATTAAAACAAGGCTTTGTACTTTTTTCATTCGGCTCAAAGTTCAATAAAAAAACAATATAAATTCTAAAATGATTTTAAATTTTTATAACACTTAGTTAAACGCAATTAACACTAAATTATTCGTACAAAATTGTTAAATGAACCATTTATTTGATGTAGAATTATACTTTCGTTAGATAGAATTCTAACAGGAGTTCTGAAACTAATTAAATGAAGTTTCTATACAGCTTAGGTGCATATACGATTTTCTTAAACAAGGTTTTTTCTAAACCCGAAAAATGGAAGATGTTTCGTCAAAATGTTTTAGACGAAATGATCAACTTGGGAGTAAGTTCTCTACCCATTGTGGCCATTATTTCCTTTTTTATGGGAGCCGTTATTACAATTCAAACGGCCTCCAATACTGATGGGGGATTAATTCCTCTATACACCGTAGGTTTTGCGGTTAGAGAGTCTGTAATCTTAGAATTTTCGCCAACCATTGTTGCTTTAATTTTGGTGGGGAAAATTGGATCCAGTATATCCTCCGAACTGGGAGCCATGCGCGTAACAGAACAAATTGACGCCATTGAAATCATGGGAATTAATTCCGCAAGCTTTTTAGTCCAACCAAAAATCATTGCGCTTGTGTTGTTAAATCCCTTTTTAATAACCTTAAGTATTTTCCTTTCTATTGGCGGAGGATTTATTGCTGGAGTAGGAACTGGAGCCATGACCCCTTATGATTATGAATACGGAATACAATACGACTTTGAGCCTTTTGATTATGCCTACAGTATGATTAAGTCGGTGGTATTTGCTTTTGTTATTACCTCCGTTCCTGCCTTTTTTGGATACAATGTACAAGGAGGGTCGGTTCAAGTTGCAAAAGCCAGCACGAAATCTGTTGTTCAAAGTAGTATTGTGATTTTAGCATTAAACTATTTACTAACCCAATTATTACTATTATGATCGAGGTTAGAAATATTAAGAAGTCGTTTGGAGAGAAAACTGTTTTAGAAGATATCTCCTTTCGGTTTCAAAAGGGTAAAAACAACCTTGTTATTGGCGCTAGTGGTTCTGGTAAGACTACCATTACAAAATGCATTGTAGGCCTCCAAAAGCCCGACTTTGGTGTTGTGGAGTATGATGGACAGAGTTTCTGGGACATGACAAGAAAGGAAAAGGCAGAATTACGTCAAAGCATTGGCTTTTTATTCCAGGGGGGAGCATTATTTGACTCCATGACCGTGGAGGAAAATATCAAATTTGCCCTACGCGTATTCTCTAATAAAACAGATAAGGAAATGTCTGACAGAGTTGATTTCTGTTTAGACCGAGTGAACCTTCATGGAGTAAAAACACTTTTTCCTGATGAACTTTCAGGAGGTATGAAGAAACGTGTTGGGATTGCCAGAGCCATTTCAATGAAGCCTAAATATCTATTTTGTGATGAGCCTAATTCAGGGTTAGACCCACAAACTTCAATCCTTATTGACCAACTTATTAGCGAAATAACCTATGAGTATGACATTACCACAATAGTTATTACTCATGACATGAATTCTGTACTGGAAATTGGCGACAATATCATGTTTTTACATCAAGGTGAAAAGTATTGGGATGGTAATAAAATTGAGATTCTTAATACAGAAAACAAAGAGTTGACTGATTTCATTTACGCTTCAAATTTCATGAAGTCTATTCGTGAAAAGGCGAAATAAGTAATCTTCATTTTCTTAACCTTAATACTTCAACGAATTCCACACCTCATTTTTTGACAAAAAAAAACCTCAAGAACAAATGCCCTTGAGGTTTTCAGAATTTATTATTCTAATTACTCCACGATGAAGCTAACAACAGTTTTGTTTCCTGCGTTATTTTCAACTTCTACGAAGTAGATACCTTTTGATAAGTTAGAAACCTCTACGTTTTCAGTATGAGAGCTTGCAATGCTAATGTTTTTAACTAACATTGATTGACCTAATACGTTTTTAACTGTCATAGTGTAAGCACCAGCCTCAACACCTTCTAAAGATAACTGGAAGTTACCGTTATTTGGGTTAGGGAATAATTTCACATCACCTTCAAAGTTAATATCGTTTACACCCACGTTTCCACCAACAGTGAAATCTTGAGTTGAAGTACAACGGTTAACATCAGTTACAACAACAGTATAAACACCTTGTTTTGTTAGGTTTGTTAAATCTCTATCCGTAGAAGAAAAGCCATCAGGACCAGACCAAGAATAAGTAAAGATTGGACCTTCCATTTTAGTTACATCGTCAATAGAAATAGCTCCTAAATATCCTGGAGTATCTTGATCTTCTACAGTACCTGAAACAGCAGCAGTTGCATCACATACAACATTATCGTTATTTTTTACAGTAATGTAAACCATATCTTCAATATAGTTAGACCCACCAAAACTTAAGGTAGTTCTAGAGAAGAAACCTCCTGTTGGAGCAGGCTCAATTGGAGAAACTGGATCAACACAAGAAACTGGGAACAATGAATCATTAGAAAATAACTCAAATCTTACAGAATAACTTCCTGGTGCAATTTCTGATTGTGCCACAGTTGGGAAATAAATTACAGAATCCAAGATCATTTCTTGAGTACTTGTGTAATAATCAGTTTCAGCAACTGCCACATCATTAGCATCAACTAAAGATAGTTGGAAAGAAGCACCCGGTCTTGACCAATCTGAATCAAAAGCGATACCGATACCGTTAATGGTATCTGTGGTCATGAAATAATAATCTTGAGTTAATACATACTCACTTGTAGCTGTACCA
Organism: uncultured Flavobacteriales bacterium; assembly: GCA_913057875.1. Classification (GTDB taxonomy): domain Bacteria; phylum Bacteroidota; class Bacteroidia; order Flavobacteriales_G; family Salibacteraceae; genus CAJXZP01. Next base: position 15,834 of record CAJXPI010000031.1, on the reverse strand, counting down.
CCTTTACCGAATGCATTTGCAGCAGAAAGAGGATATGGCGCCATAGAATATACATTATTCGTAACATCCAAATCTACCGAACGAGTACTGTTATCTGGGATATTATCCACAGAATCAGAAAGAATATTCCAAGTAAAAGTATAAGTACCTTTACCTTGATCCATTACGTAATCAGCAGTTCTAGCAGTATCACCTAATTGACCAACAGGAGTGTTAGACATTGCTGATAATAAAGTTTCAGAATCTTGACCAGAAACTACCAATTCTAAATGAGAATTAGGCGCATCGTTTTTACCTCTGTTAATATAAGTAGCAGAAAAAGATAAAGTATCAGCTGCTGCTTGTCTTTCTGGCATAGCACCAAAGTACCAGCTGTAAAGAAGTCTTACATCTTGGAAAAACGCAGTTTGATCAATTTGCAGATCATTTTCAGCAACATCAGCAATTAATACATCATCAATAAAGAATCCGTAACCAATTCCTGGTTGAACTGAATTTGCATCCCAATTAAATCTAACGTATAATGAATCACCATTCACAATAGAAGAAGGAATGAATAAATCATCAGATGTTGGATTAGGTAAAATATAAGAAGAAGCCGTAGAATTAATCGGGAAATCAGAGTTATCATCTAATTGAAGCCAAGTCATATTATCGTTACTCACTTCAATTCTCAGAGTATCCACAAATCTAGCACCATACTTCTCGTAAGAAAGAACTAATTGACCAGAGAAAGAACTAATATCAATTGCAGTTGAATTAACCATTGTTGCTTGGTTAAAAGTTGGTGCATTTGGATCTGAAGGAACAATTACAGCGTAGTTACCTCCGGTCGTTGAACTAATTCTAGTATTTTGGAAATACCAAGTACCAGTATTTGTCCCTGCTGTGTTAGAGATTTGCCATCCCTCTGTAACTAAACCACCACCTGTCATTGTCCAATCAGCAGCAGTATCAAAACTATTAAACCACACTGTATCGTCATAGGCTGATACTTTTGCAGCTCTTTGAGAAGCCTGGGCGAATTCCCCATCCATTCTTATTAAATCCGGTTGTACACCGACTTGGGCAAAAGCACTAGACGCAGCTAGTAACAATCCCGCTAGGTATGTTTTTTTCATAACTTGTTAATTAATTTAATTATTCAGGCCCCAAATATAACCCTATAAACTAAATGCTCCAACCATTATTAGCAGAATAATGGGAATATTTAACTTAAAAGCACCTCATTTTATTGTTAATTTTTCGTCAATAAAAAAGCCTACTCTGGAATTGGAGTAGGCTTTTCTAGATGCTATCGAATATCTAATTATTTTTAACAAATGTCGTTGAACCGACTCTTTTCCCTTCTTTTGATATGACTACAAAGTACAAACCCGGAGAAAATAAACGAGTAGACAAATTCCAATGAACGTTCTGCGTTTCAAATTTGACATCTTGCATCACCACATTTCCAGTACTAGAGACAATCTGCACATTGTAAACACCAGCCTTTTCTATATTCCCAGAAATAAACAAATTGTTTTCTACAGGGTTCGGGTAAAGTACAAAGTTAAATTGAGGATTTAACTCATTCACAAAAACGGAACCATCTACCAATACCGAATCAACTCCGGTACAACCAAAAATGTCTGTTACCGTTAAGCTGTACATTCCTTTTTCAGTAAGACCGGAAATATTTTGAGCCGTAGAAATAAAACCATTAGGGCCGTTCCATAAATAATTAAAAGGCGCAGCTCCTGTTCCGGTAACATTTGCACTAATTTCACCCACTTCTAAAGAATCTACCACGTTAAAATCTATGCCAATATTAACACCCACACAAGCACTATCCACTTTCGTAAACATTCTAACAAATGGAGTGAAAACGGTTGTGAAATTCCAAGGGTCATTTGAACTTACGGCATCTGTTCGTACCAAAACTGTTAAAGGAGCCGTTGTACTGTTTAGTCCAGAATTTGTTCCTACTGAGGTGTTATTCCCATGAGTTTTAAACCCTACATAATACAAACCAGGCTTTAACTCTTCATTAGCTAACGGAAGAGTAACCCAAGTGTTTACATCATTATCAGTCACAATGTAATTTTGAGTTTCAGAAACAGGGTTTTCTAAATCATTGGATTTGTAGACATAGTAAGAAAGTGAATCCCCCACATTTAAACCTCTTCCGGTAATGGAGTTGAAAGGAAAATAGGTAGATACGGCTACCACAGTATCTGTTTTAAAAACCTCAAAACGTACCAGCATTTCCATAGTGTTATTCGCGTTAAACCAATTGTCTGAATTAACGGTATCATTATCTCTACGGTATTGATAACTCGAAACTTCAAAAGATTTTTCTATCACATTATTTCGAGGAAGCGCATCGGTTGAGTCTGAAAAAACCTCCATCTTTATATCATAGCTACCTAAACCACTGTCTGCCACAAAGGGATTAATAAAATCTACCAGCTGGATCATTCCAGGTAAAAGAGTATCAATCATTACCGTATCAGAATGAACGGAATTAGAGTCGTTAAAAGTCACATTTACAGCTATTTTAGCCGTGCTGTCAGAAACAACACCATTATTAGCTACCTCTGCTCCAAATTGTACCACCATAGAATCTGCCTGTTTAAGTGGAATCATGGTGTAAAAACTTTGATACGAATCATCTGTGGTTCCATTGTAAAATTCCTGTACCAGCTCCAACTCATTATTTGGAACTGTAACAATGGAAACGTCATCTACGGCCCAAAACCAATCAAAGGACCCAATATACCTAAATTTTAGAAGCACATTAGATTGACCACCTGCGTAGCCAGAAATATCAACCACCTCTAGGTAAGGATTAGGACTTGTAATTCCACTTCCAAATTGTGTTAATACTTGCAAAGTATCCCAACTAGAACCGCCATCACCAGAAATAATAACTTCTCTTTGATCTTGAAATGTTCTAAAATAAGTTTCAAATACCAGCTGTACATTAGGGTAAGCTCCGCAATCAATGGCCGGCCCTATATAATCAATGGTTGCATCTTGCGTCTGTCCGTTTCCAGCACCATCCGAATCGATAAAAGCAAAATTACCAGCAGAGGTTGACATCAGGGATGCATCAAATCCTTGACCAATTAAACTTTGTGATAAAGACGATGTAATTCGCCATTCGTTAATTCCACCTTGATAATTCCAAAGGGTGGAATCGGAAAAGTCATTGGACCAAACAGTATCTACTGAACGAGCCGATGATCTATTTGGATTTACATGTTGCTCTTGGTAGTCTTGATTTGGGGTACTGTACGACTTTTGAGTAAACTCGCCAATCTGGGCATTTGCTCCAAAACCTACCACTACTCCAAGAGTTAATAAAAAGTAGTTTTTCAATTTCATAAGTTATCTAATTACAAAAAGAGCGGTAATTACACCGCTCTTTTTCTTGAGTATTTAATTTTCTTCGTAGGCTGATACAGGTAAACAGCTACATACTAAATTTCTATCACCATACGCATCATCAATTCTACGTACATGAGGCCAAAACTTAGCATCTAACAAATAATCTACCGGATAGGCTGCCTCTTTTCTTGAGTATGGTTTTGTCCAATCATCATAAGAAACCATTCTTGAAGTATGTGGTGCATTTTTTAATACGTTATCCAATTTATCCACTGATCCATCAACTACTGCTTCAATTTCCTTTTTTATAGAAGATAACGCCAAAACAAAACGGTCTAATTCTGCTTTTGACTCACTTTCTGTAGGTTCAATCATTAAAGTTCCAGCCACGGGGAAAGAAACTGTTGGCGCATGGAATCCATAATCCATTAAACGTTTTGCAACGTCCACTACTTCAATTCCATCTGCCTTATACTTACGGAAATCTACAATCATTTCGTGCGCCACACAACCACGTTCACCTTTGTAAAGCAAATCGAAACCAGCTTCTTCAAAATGTTTACGCATATAATTTGCATTCAAAATTGCCACTTTGGTAGATTTCTCTAATCCTGAAGTACCTAACATTTTTATGTACCCATAAGAAATAGCTAGAATTAATCCAGAACCAAATTGAGCGGCACTCACTGCATGAATTCCTTTATCACCACTTACTTCAACCACTTTATGATTGGGCAAAAATGGAACTAACTTTTCTACTACACCAATTGGCCCCATTCCAGGCCCTCCTCCACCATGAGGAATAGCAAATGTTTTATGTAAGTTCAAGTGACACACATCTGCACCAATATAACCCGGAGAAGTTAACCCTACTTGTGCATTCATATTTGCACCATCCATGTATACTAATCCACCGTTATCGTGAATAATGTCCATGATTTCTTTTACAGAAGCCTCATAAACTCCATGTGTACTTGGATAAGTAATCATTAAAGCGGCTAAAGTATCTTTATTAGCCTCTGCTTTTTCACGTAGATCATCTACATCAATGTTACCATTTTCCAAACTTTTAATGATCATTACCTTCATTCCGGCCATAATTGCTGATGCAGGGTTGGTACCATGCGCGGAAGCTGGAATTAAACATAGGTTACGATCTAAATCGTTATTGTCTTTATGGTAAGCTTGAATCACCTTCAATCCAGTGTACTCACCTTGAGCTCCTGAATTTGGTTGGAAACTCATTTTAGCAAATCCAGTAATATCAGATAAATCTTTATCCAATTCATTAATCATTTCTAAATACCCTTCCACTTGATTTGTAGGAACAAAAGGATGGATATTTAAGAATCCTGGGTGAGATAGCGGCATCATTTCGCTAGCCGCATTTAGTTTCATGGTACAAGAACCTAAAGAAATCATAGAGTGTGTCAATGACATATCTCTATTTTCTAATTTCTTTAAGTAACGCATCATTTCGGTTTCCGAATGGTAAGATTTAAATACCTCATGCGTCATAAATTCACTAGTTCTTTTCAAACCAGCAGGGATTTCAGAAGAATCTGCAAGGGAGTCAACTTTAGTTCCTCCTAAAACTTCAATCACATCATTGATATCTTCAATGGTCATTGTTTCATCGGTACTCAATCCAAAGCCACCTTCAAAATAACGTAAGTTGATTTCCTTAGCCTCTGCCTTTTCTTTGATTTCAGCAATTTGAGCGTCTGTTGCTTTGTAAGAAAGCGTATCAAAGAAAGCGTCATTCAATGATTCGTAACCTGCGGCAGTAATTGCTCCGTTAAGCGATACTGCTTTAGAATGAATATATGAACTAATTGATTTTATTCCATCTTGTCCGTGGTATACGGCATAAAAACTAGCCATAACAGCTAATAAAGCTTGCGCGGTACAGATGTTTGAAGTTGCTTTTTCTCTTTTAATATGTTGCTCACGAGTTTGCAGAGACATACGAAAAGCCGGACGACCTTCGGCATCTTGAGACACGCCAATAATTCTACCTGGTAAATTTCTTTTATACTCTTCTTTAGTGGCAATAAACGCTGCGTGAGGCCCACCGTATCCTACAGGAACACCCATTCTTTGAGAGTTACCAATAACACAATCTGCACCCCAAGACCCAGGCTCTTCTAATTGCGCTAAAGCCAATAAATCAGTAGCTACAGCTAACTTGATTTCAGCTTCGTTCATTGATTTTGCAAATTCCTTGTAATCGGCCACGTTTCCAGTAGCAGAAGGATATTGTACAATAGCACCAAAGAAAGAATCATCAGCCTTAAAAGTAGAATAATCACCAATCACCAATTCAATTCCAGATGCGTTTGCATGCGAAACAATTACATCTATGGTTTGAGGAAACATGTTTTCTTCTACAAAGAATTTATTTACTCCCGCTTTAGCCTGTTTTCTAGACCTTAAATGAAAAAACATTAGCATAGACTCAGAAGCTGCAGTAGCCTCGTCAAGTAAACTTGCGTTAGCTAAAGGCATCCCGGTTAAATCAACAATCAAGGTTTGGAAATTCAAAAGCGCTTCCAATCTACCTTGAGCAATTTCAGCTTGATAAGGTGTGTATGCAGTATACCATCCTGGATTTTCAAATACATTTCGTTGAATTACAGCTGGCGTAATCGTGTTGTAATAACCCATTCCAATATACGAGCGGAACTGTTTATTCTTATTCGCTAGAGCCGTAATATGTTTTCCATACTCAAGCTCACTCATTCCTTCACCAACTTTTAACTGACCTCCCAATCGAATATTGGTAGGAATGGTTTCTTCAATTAAGTCCTCAATATTTTTATACCCTAAGTAATCAAGCATTTGACCCTCGAAGTGTTCGTTAACACCTACGTGACGTCTTGTGAAATTTCTATATTCCATAAAGCGATTATAATTTTATTCCATTTTTTTGAAGTCAACAAAATTAACATTTAAAAGGTCTTTAAAAAACTTATTAAAGCGATGAAAATTCAAAATTCAAACAACTTTCGATTGATTTTATCTATACCCCAATTAAGCTATCTTTGACGAAATTTTTTTTACCGATTAATGTATAAATTTCCCATCATTTTCTTTTGTTTTCTATTGTTGCTTGGAAGTCATATTAATGCCCAAGATACGCTGACCTTTTTAAATGGGAGCGTGGTTATTGGAAAAGTAACCGATAGCAATGTCATGAATACAAAAATTGATGTAAGCAAAAAGAATAAGGTGAAATCTAAATCTTTTGAATCTTCCGATATTTTTGATGTGCGTTACTCCACCGGAGAAATTGACACGCTATATGAAATAAATGAAGAAAAAGAATATTTACTTACCCCTTTAGAGATGCATTATTTTATTTTAGGTGAACAAGACGCCAGAAAATTTTACAAACCAAAATTTAATGCCCTAGGAGGAGTTGTGGTTGGAGGTATTTTTGGTTATTTACTTAGTGATGGAGCCTATGTGGCAGCGGTACCTTTGGTTTATACCATAGCATCAGGTGTATCTCCGGTGAAAATTACAAAAACGGAATCAAGGTCAAGCGAAGTTTTAGCTCAACAAGCCTATCAAGAAGGCTTTATAAAGGTGGCGAGAATAAAAAAATCGTTTCACGCACTTGCGGGTAGTGCCGTGGGGACGTTCCTGGGTGTTCTAATTGCAAATGAAACCAAATAGTCAAGATCATCGGCCAGACTTCATTAAGAAGTCTGAAGTGCATTCACACAAGCACCAACATTCTCAATCTAAGAAAAACAACCCAATTAAACTATTTCTACTTCGCTGGGCGCATAGTAATGGATACGTTTCTATTCCCATTTTAGCTATTACCATGGCTACGTATCTTACCGTTGGCAGTTATCATTTTGATTGGAATTATGTAGCGTTTTTATTCTTTTCTACTTTATTTCTCTATCCGCTTCACCGCTTAGCAGGATTGCGATTAACCCTACCCTTAGAATATTCACAAGCACAAAAATCAGTTAAGAAGACCCCTCAAATTGCCAGGACTTCTTTAGTCATTGGGTTTATTGGAACTACATTTTTCGCTTTTCAATTATCTAAAGAAATATTTCAGTTCCTTATTCCTCTAGGAGTCATTTCAATCACCTATTCTCTCCCACTCATTCCCACACAGAGCGGATGGAAACGCCTTAGAGATATACCTGGAATAAAAATATATGCCATTTCTATTGTGGTTACCTTGACTACTTCTACCATTCCCCTCTTGCTATTGCATCAATTTGGAATTAGCGACCTCATCCTTTTGGGGTTTCAGCGTTTGCTTTTTATTCTAGCTATTACCATTCCATTTGATGTCAGAGATATTAGAATTGATCAAAAGTGGTCATTAAAGACCATACCCATTTTATTTGGAAAAGAACGTGCCTTGAAACTTTCTATAGCTTTACTTGTTATTGCTTCTTTACTTACTGGAATTCAATATTTAAATACCGAAATTCTAAATATAGCCGTTTTATTAGCCATCCTTATTTCTCATGTATGGACCATATACATTTTAGAAAAATTTAAAAAATACAACGCCCCACTTTTCAATGCGTATTTATTGGAAGGTACTATGGTTTTTCAATTTTCGGTTATTACTATAGCTCAAGTTCTGATTTCCTTCTAAAAGAAAGTATTTGATACGTGCCTTTAATGAATTCCTTATACGAAAGTTCAAATCCAACCGATAGAAACAGCGGCTTGTAAAGAGGTATTCTAAATCGAAATGATCTGGTTATTATAAAAAACACCGCATACAAAAAAGCGATTATAATGCGACCTTTCTTACTCGAATCCTGATTATTAGAAAAGTCAATAACCAGAATTTTTCCATTGACATTCAACAATTCATTGAATCGTTTAATATTGTCAAGTATCTCTTGGTCGGCAAAGAGATCAAGGTAAAATGGGCTAATAATACAATCGAATTTCGAACTAGTTTGGAAATCTAAAAAGGAGACCTTCTCCAATTGCGCATCGGCATAACGAGCATGAAGCCTTAGTCTTTGTGAAGCTACATCCAATAAAACAGATGAAATATCAATCAGCGTGACAGATTTGACATTTTCAAGTTTCAATAATTCTAAACTGGTATTATCTCCACCTCCTCCAATCACCAAAACATTACCCGAGGGTTTTATTTTTGAAACGGCATAGGCAATTACCTGCTCCGGGGTATTTCCTAAAACTAATCGTTTGATAGGGTTGTAAAATTTACCAATTAAATTAAAGCCAATCTTTAATTGGGTGTTCTTCATGGAAATTATTATTTCTTTTGAGTAAGGTCGTGGAAAACTTGTTCCAATTGTTTTTCTACTAATGCTAACTCTAGAACAACCAAACCAAGCTCAACTGCCAACCCAAAAATGTGGGTACGCACCTCTTTATCCGAAGCAGTTTTAAACTCATAAGTAAAAGCTCCCACCTCCGTTACCGAAATTACGTCTTGTATTGCGCTAAATTTTCCCAAATCGATGGATTTATCAAACTGAACTTTAACCACCTTATGACTTTCAGAAACTTGACTAATATTTTCAATGGGTTTGTCAGCAACAATATTCCCTTCGTTGATTATAATTACACGACTACAGATAGCCTCTACTTCTTGCATAATGTGTGTAGATAGCATCACCGTTTTATCTTTTCCAATTTCACGAATTAGGTTTCGGATATCTACGATTTGATTGGGATCCAACCCAGTGGTTGGCTCATCCAGAATTAACACTTTTGGGTCGTGTAAAATAGCATGAGCCAACCCAACCCTTTGACGATATCCCTTGGAAAGACTTTCAATCAATTTGTTTTGTTCTTTTCCAAGCCCTACTAACTTAATAACCTCTGTGATTCTTTCCTTCCTGTTTTTAACTCCGGTAAGGTTAGCCGCAAATTCTAGAAATTCCCAAACATACATTTCCAGGTACAAAGGATTATGCTCTGGCAAATAACCAATTTGCTGCTTTAACTCCAAAGAGTCTTCCGCCATTTCCAATCCCATTACTTTAATTTCACCATTGGATTGCGGCAAATACCCAGTAATAATTTTCATCATGGTAGATTTTCCTGCTCCGTTAGGACCTAAAAAACCAACAATTTCGCCTTCACTAATTTCAAAAGAAACATTGTTTAGTGCTTTTTGTTGACCGTAAACCTTAGTAATATTTTTTATGGATATCGACATAATGAAAAATTCTAGGCTTCAAAAATACAGATTCAAAGTGGCTTTTTTACTCCTTGGTATAACGTACTTTTGAAGTTCATTCAGAAACGGGTTATGACACAGGGGTATGTAATTAAATCAACAGGGAGCTGGTACCAAGTTCGATTAGATAATGGAGATACAATTGAAGCTCGACTAAAGGGTAAATTTCGTATAAAAGGCATCCGTTCCACCAACCCAATTACAGTTGGAGATCAAGTTTTGGTAAAAAACATTGATGAAGATGAAGCTGTAATTACGGAGTTGATTCCCAGAAAAAATTACCTGATTCGTAAGTCAGTTAACTTGAGCAAGGAATCGCACATAATTGCGTCAAATATTGATCAAATTGTGTTGGTAGTAACTGTTGCTATGCCTAGAACACCTCTTGGATTTTTAGATAGAGTTTTGATCACCGCTCAAGCATACGATATACCGGTAATACTGGCGTTTAATAAAGTCGATATTTACGAAGAAAAGGAAGAGGACCGCTTTGATGATTTAATAGGAATTTATGGACCTATTGGATACAAGATGCTTGCCACCTCGGCCGTTACTGACAAAGGAATTCCAGAGTTGAAAGAGTTAATGAAGGATAAAACAACACTCTTTACGGGGCAATCAGGGGTAGGTAAATCCTCTTTAGTAAATGCTTTAGACAGTGATTTGGAGTTGTGGGTAGATGAAATTTCTGATTACAATGAAAAAGGACGCCATACCACCACATTTGCGGAAATGCATTTTACTGATTTTGGAGCTAGACTTATAGATACTCCTGGATTAAAAAACTTTGGAATGATTGATATGGACAAGGAACATTTGGCGCATTATTTCATTGAAATGGAAAAGTATCTGGGGGAATGTAAATTCAACAATTGCGTTCATATAAATGAACCTGGATGCGCTATCAAAAAAGCGTTAGAGGCGGGAAAAATATCAGAAAGCAGATACAACAACTACTTAATGTTATATAATGACGAGGATCTACAGATAAAGTACCGTTAAATTACAGTTTCTTTACGGTAATAATATTTACCGGACAGTTTTTGGAAGCCTGCACATTTTCCTCGTACGCAAAATCAGGCGCATTCACGATATAAAAATCACCCTTTTGTTTGGCTTTAAGCAGATAGCATTTACCGTCTGCTTTGCTCATCCGCCAGTACTCTGGAGCTACCTCTACACAGGCATTACAACCAATACATTTATGTCGATGCTGAACTAATTGAATCATGCATCAACAATTTTGTAAATCTTGTCAGCGGGTCTAATTTTTTCAGTTATTGGAAAAGTAAAATTATCACCTCTTTTAACCGTTTCTACTTGTTGCTCATCCAGTACCAATGTTTCAATGTTAAATTCAACAATACCAGTTGTAGGTCCCGTAATAATTATATTATCACCTACGGAAAGTTCACCGTTGCGCATGTTAAATTCAGCTACACCAATCTTTCCGTAATATTTGGCCCCATCTGCTACAAACACTTTTCGTTTTTTTGCTTTCGACCCATCTTCATCCGTCCACTCTCCTAGTTCTTTCCCAAGAAAATACCCCCCCCAGAATCCACGGTTAAACACATTATCTAAACGCTCTTCCCATTCCTTTCCTTTTTCGAAGGTGAATGTTCCAGCACCTACAGCATCTGCGGCTTCACGGTAACAAGCGGTTACTTCTTTTACATAATCAGGACCTTTAGAACGTCCTTCAATTTTTAGTACACTAACTCCTGTTTCAATAATTTGGTCAATAAAAGTAATGGTACATAAATCTTTTGGAGACATGATGTATTCATTATCTACCATCAATTCGTTCCCCTCGCTATCTTTTACTTCGTACGTCCTTCTGCAGTTCTGTTTACACGCCCCACGGTTAGCAGACGAATTAGCCGTATGCAAACTCAAGTAACATTTACCAGAAACGGCCATACATAAAGCTCCATGAACAAAAACCTCAATCTTTACCAACTCACCATTGGGCCCACGAACATCTTCTTTTACCACGGCATCACAGATGGATTTAACCTGTTGTAGGGTTAACTCACGTGAAAGAACCATTACATTGGCAAAATTGGCGTAGAACTTAACAACCTCAATATTGGTAATGTTAATTTGAGTTGAAATGTGCACTGACATTCCTAAGCTATGGGCATAACTTATTGCAGCTTGGTCCATGGCTATTATAGCATCCACGTTACTATCGGCTGCTGTTTTCACAATCTTTTTCATCAGATTGATATCGTGATCATACAAAATGGTATTTAGTGTTAAAAAGGCCTTTACTTCATTTTCATGGCAAAGCTCCACAACCTTCACCAAATCTTCGGTAGTAAAGTTAATAGAGGATCTAGCGCGCATATTTAGTTGCTCAATACCAAAATAAACCGCATCAGCGCCACCCAAAAATGCAGCTCTTAAACTTTCAAAACTCCCAACTGGAGACATAATTTCAACAGAACGTGTACTCATAACGCGGGCAAAATTAGATAATCCAATTCGCTATAATTCTAACATTAGTCATGATTTGGGATAAGCAAAAAAAGCCCCGAATAAACGGAGCTCTCAAAAATTTAATTTTAAAATACTATTTGGTTAAAAAGCCTACTTTAAAACCAAGTGAACCAGCTAATGGAACGTTACTACCAACTATGTAACCATAGTGCATTTTGGGTTCCCCATAATAATACATGTTATCTCCCATAATAGATTCCATGTTATCAAAGCCAAAACCTACTCCCGCATAAATGTCAACTAAAAAAATGTCACCCATTACCCATTGTTTACCAAAGTTCAACAACAAGGCAGTAGACACCACATTTTCGCGACTCAATCCACTTGAACCAAATTGATTATAATTATAAAAATCTTCTTGATAGAATGAAAAGGCAACCTCTGGTTTAATATACCCCCCTTTTAATAAATGAGAATAACGCATTCCTTTTAATCTAAAATCAGGAGTTGAAATAAATTTATACCCAGCTTTCAAAGTGGCTCCGCGTGCTCTGGTACCTGAATTATCTCTACCCAAACCGATAAAGGCAATACTCGTCTCAATACTTTGTCCGGGTTTAAGAGAACGTTCATAGCCTACCGTAAATGCACCGGTTAAATGCGAGAACATTCCTATTTTAAACGCATTTTTCTTTTGATCCGCATATAATTCAGAATCGTTAAAACTATCTTCAAATGAAATCTCCTTGCCACTTGCTAAAACAATTTTATCAATTCGATCTACACTAAGCACATATACTAGATTAGGATTATCCTCTAATTTGTACTTTACTTCTTCATCACCTAGCTCCGTGACAATACAAAGAATTACATCTTTATTTTTTTTGTAGATTTTATCCTGGGAAAAACTAGAAATAGTGGTTACCATGAATAATAGAAATAGGCTAACGTGTAAAGTAGAGATTTTCATAATAGTTGCTTTATTTTAACGAAATTAAGCTGAAAATCAATTCAATCCAAACCAATCTCAGTTCAACTCAAGATTATTAATGATTAATTAACCTAGGTTAACTCGCGAACTAAATAACTGAAAACAACCTTTTTATTGCCTCTTTAATATTATTACGTACTTCTAAAATTGAAGCTTCCATCATGTAACATGGGGCGCTTACAATTTTCAATTTCTCATCCCAACATATTTCCTTTACTGTACACGCTTGGTGAATTGAGCCTGTGGCGTTCACCCCATCCGATATTGCCTTAATATTGTAGGGTGAGTTTTCTGAATTTGATCCAATTGTAAGTTTTGCATGAAATTCGGTACCCTGAAGAGCTTTGGCAACGGTGGTTGGTCCCATACATAAAGCTGCAATTGGTTTCTTATTTTTTACACATTCCAGAACGAGTTCCTTAACTTCAGCATTTATTTCGCTATCGGGACCTTTTACGGCCCAATTAGTATGGTTTTTTGCAGTTCCAAAACCACCAGGAATTACCAAAGCATCAAAATCCTTAACACTAATATTGGCTAAATCCTCAATATCTCCTCGTGCAATTCTTGCAGATTCAACGAGCACATTTCTTTCCTCGGGCATCTCTTCTCCAGAAAGATGGTTAACCACATGCATTTGTTTCACATTGGGCGCCATAAACAATACATCTCCTCCGTTTTCGGCAATGGCTAATAAACTAAATACAGATTCTTGAATTTCAGAACCATCATATACGCCATTTCCAGATAATAACACCCCAATTTTCATCGCTTAAATTTTAGTCAATTCTACTTTTACCTTTCATTAAAAAAGAAACATCTTCTCCAGGATTTATTTCATAGGCATCCTTTCCCTTTTCAAACATTCGCATTGACAATTCTCCTCCTAACTGAATATCATTCCCTGTAACTTTTAGATAAGAACCTTCTCTAAGACCAACTACGGGTAACTCATTAAAAACCAAATACTCTTTAATTCTAGTTTCTCGAGTTTCCCCCATATGTTTAGAAGTTGGATCTGGATCTAAATAATGTGGATTAATATTAAATGGAATCACACCTAAAGCGTCAAATGACGGAGGGTAAACAATGGGCATATCATTGGTATTATTGACGGTCATTCCGGTAAGATTACTACCAGCACTAGTTCCCATGTAGGGCATTCCGTTAGCAATTTTCCTTCTTAGTGGATCTAAAAGGCCCTGAGAATACATTTCATTCAACAATACAAATGTATTTCCTCCTCCAGTAAAAACCCCGTGAGCTTCTTCTATGGCCGTTTTAGGATCATCAAATTGATGCACTCCCCTTACCGTAATGCCAATCTGATTAAAGAATTTATTGGCCACCTCTGTATAACCATCCCAAGTAATTCCACCCGGTCGCGCAAATGGAATAAACACAATTTCCGTACAACCAGAAAAATGAGACTTCACTTCATTCTTAACATATGAAAGATAAGGTTTACCATGTACTGTTGAGGTACTTACAATAAGTAGTTTTCTATTTGCCATTTTCAATAATTTAAAGGTAAACATACATAATAAATCAACTACTTTTCGAAACCAATGGGCATAAAAAAAGCCGTAAATCACTTCACGGCTTTTTACAATTTCATTTCCTTTCTTAGAAGAAAGAGTACCTATTATCTACAATTACAGAGTTCTTCTTTAATGCATTAAAAGGCTCATAGCTAGCTCTACTAGCAAAAGCTGCCATTAAGCCTTGACGAGTACCTTCAGCTACAGGAACTTCAGCAGGAATATTTTTACTATTCACTTTAATTACGTAAACTCCTCTATCTCCTTCGATTGCAGGAGAAACGGTGTTAGCATCCAAGCCAAACGCTACACCTAATAATTTTTGTTCGTTTCCTAAACCAGGAATACTAAAAGAGCTAAATGCAATATCGTTAGCTGGTTGAATTGAACCTCCTGAATTAGAAGCAACCTCTTCTAGACTTGAACCATTCATTTTTTTCATTAAAGCTTCCGCTTTCTTTTCATTAATTACTGCTTGACGCACATCGTCTTCTACCATTTCCAATGGTAGAATTCCTTTTTCTCTAGACTCAGTAACCAAGGAAACCATGAATTGAGAGCCAACTTCAAAAACTTCAGAAACTTGGCCCACCTCAGATTCAAATACCCAACGAACAACCTCTCTTGTGTTTGGCCTTCCCATTACAGTCATATCGTTTGGACGTAAACTTGGAGCTTCAATTGCATTCATATTAGCAGATGCCTTAGAAAATGCTTCGGCAGTATTATTAGTAATAGCGAATGTACTTGCCGCATTGTAAGCTAATTCATACGATTTTTGACTCGGTTCAATAGTGTTATCTACAACACCCACCAAAACCTTTTCTTTTAATGCCGTTTGATCGGTAATACTAATTAAGTGAACACCGAATTGAGAATTAACAACAACTAGATCACCTACTTTACCTTCAAAACAAGCATCATTAAAAGTAGGTACCATTTGTCCTTCAGTAAACCATCCAAGATCACCACCTTTTTCTACTGAACCTTGATCAGCCGAAAACTCAGTGGCTAAAGTTGCAAAATCAGCTCCTCCTTCAATTGCAGATTTCAAACTATCAATTTGAGCTCTTACTGCTTTTAGGTCTCCCGTTTGCGATTGCATTAAAATATGACTAGCCATTGCCGAATCAGGACGCATAGACTTTTTCAACACTTTCACCAATTCAAAACGTTCACCATTAATAAATGGGCCAACTACCGTACCCACGTCTTCTTTAACAATAGACTGTCTCTTATACACATCTCCGAGCCCACGAGACTCCTGAGCATCTCGT